>JBCBSN010000095.1:0-15187 GCA_039819225.1 Bacteroidota bacterium
GTAGTCTCCAGGTCAAAAAAACAAATAGGTTTGGTAAGCTTTAATTGCATGGTCCAAAAGAGTTTGGGCAAAGATAGGGTTTAGGGAGGATTACGGATATCATGAAATCCCTAATTTGGAAAAGAACGCTATTATGCCATTTTGCAATTCAAATTGGAAAGAGCATTAGACCCTAAAGTCTATTGTTGATAATGTTGTTAAAGGCCGAACCAAAGGTGTAGCTGAGACCAAATCCGAAGCCTAGCTCAAAGTCAGTGGCGATTTGGCGTTGTTGCAAAAGTACATCTTCCAAGGAGGCATCCCCGGCGGGAAGGTTAATAAGATCCCTGATAATCTCAAAATCCCCGGAAAAACTAATGGCCAGACCTTTAAATACCCGAATGGAAAACCTACCATCCAATTGTATGCGGTTCCGCGCAAAATCGTTTAGAAAGGTAGAGGCCCTCAGACGGGAGAACACATTGCCCCATGGTTGCCTGTAGCGTACCTGAATATCCAGGGAATGATCAAAAATCCCTTCGCTATCCCTCATAAAAATGGTAGGCTCAATATAAGAGTTAAAGAAATAGCCTATCCTATAGGCAAATACAATCTCCCTCCTCAATACCTCTCTATAGGGAAATATATTATACTCTATGGCAGGCCTAAGATAATAGCGGTAATCCAGATTGGTAAAGGTATCATGCCTACCCCCTCCAAAGATACCGGCGGACCAATGATCGGATAGGCTTCTTACGATACTGCCATCTGCTGAATACCGTATCCTTTCACTGGTGAAGGTTTCCTCATTCCGCTCAAATTCGCTACTGGCCTGATTTAGCTGTAGATCTGTACGGATTCGCCATTTTTCCGTTACACGGTCGCTTTCAAAACCTATTTCATATTCAAATTCCTTTCTACTGGTTTCCCTATCCAAATCGGCTTCCCCATAAATCTCAAAAATCCAATTGTTCCAAGGATCGTTGAAATCAATGTCCTGTCTTTGCGCTAGGCCCTCATCAGTGATTTCGTAAGCTATCTTATCCGAGAGATCGGATTGTATCAAATAATGCAATAGTCCGGATTTAATGGTAGTCACCAACCCTTTACGGACTTCATCCGCTGTCATATTTACATTGGTATCATAGGAGCTTTGGGTATTGGTCCCTTCAAAGTCGCCCACACCTTCGAACTCCAATTTATAGGTACGGCCACCACTACCATTGGCAATATCATAGATAAAGAGATTAACGTTGGCCAGCCCCTGATCCCTTACATGATTTACGAAGTTTATTTCTTGTCGGATATAACTGCGTTCGCACCTACAATCGATAAAAAGCTTAACAATTCCCTTTTCGGACTTGGATTCCTGGGAAAAAATGGGAGGCAGTAAAAGTAGTGTCCCTAAGGCAAACAACACAAATCCCCAACAGCGGAGGCTACACTTCATTTACAACGACTTTGGTGTTCGGCAAAACAACAAATATAGGCTTTGCCAAAGGGAAAAACCAAAGTTTTTGACTAAAGCACAATATCGCCTATGGCTGTTGGTTTTTTAGTAAGAATTAGGGATACATCATACTTCCCTATCCATATCCCAGGCTTCCAGATAATCGGCCACCGTTTTTGCAAACATACTGCCCAGGGCTCCATTTACCACTCTATGGTCATAGCTATGGGAGAGGTACATTTTACTGCGAATACCAATAAAATCGCCCTCCGCCGTCTCGATGACTGAAGGCAGCTTTCGGATAGCTCCTAAGGCCAAGATACCTACCTGGGGCTGATTGATAATGGGCGTTCCGAAGACACTGCCAAAAGTCCCGACGTTGGTAACCGTATAGGTCCCGTCCTGTACTTCATCCGGTTTTAAGGCATTGTTACGCGCTCTATAGGCCAGATCGTTGACCACCTTGGCCATTCCCACTAGATTCAATTGGTCGGCGTCTTTGATCACCGGCACAATAAGATTGCCATCGGGCAGGGCCGCCGCCATGCCGATATTAATGTTTTTCTTTTTAATGATCCTATCCCCATCCACGGATATATTAAGCATAGGATGCTTTTTTAACGCCTTGGCAACCGCCTCCATAAATATCGGGGTAAAGGTCAATTTTTCACCTTCCCTTTTTTCAAAGGCCTCCTTATGGGTATTGCGCCATTTTACGATATTGGTAACATCCACTTCAATAAAGCTTTGCACATGGGCAGATGTAGAGACGCTGTCCGCCATATGTTGGGCTATCAATTTGCCCATTCGGGACATGGAGATTATTTCTTCCGAACCACTGGTTTTGGCGACGTTTATGGATTTTGTGGGTAAGGCTTCCCGAGCTACATTCTCTATTACGTGGGTCGTTTCTTTTTGAACCTCTTTCCGGGGTACTTGCGCTGATCGGCTTTTTCGCTGTTCCACATAGGCCAAAATATCATTTTTGGTCACCCGGCCCTCGGCCCCAGTGCCTGGTACGGTATCTAACTCTGTTTGGGAAATACCCTCCGCCTTGGCAATATTACGCACCAATGGAGAATAAAACCGTTCAGATTTGGATTTAACAGCGGGAATATGGGCGGTCTCCTGGGCCACGGTCACCGTTTGCTCTACAGCGGCAATGCTAGAGGCGATAGTCTCAGGCACTTTTTCGGTGGATATCGACTGCTGCACCTGAACCTCGGATGTAACCTTCGGTGAGACCGAGGCCGTACCGTTGACCTCTATAATAGCTACCGTATCCCCGACCTTTATGATGTCATCAATGGTAAACAACTTTTCCACGAGAACTCCTTCCACCTCACTGGGCACTTCAGAATCAACTTTGTCCGTAGCTATTTCAAAAACGGGTTCGTCCAGCTCCACCGCTTCCCCTACCTCTTTGAGCCACGTAGTCAATGTGGCTTCCGCGACACTCTCGCCCATTCGGGGTAATTTTAGTTCAAACTTTGACATATTAATAATCTAACTGCATTCTTAGCGATTTGTTTTACAAAAATATCAAAAAAAGTGCCCTATTTTTACGTTTAACACATCGTTTATACCTTCTTAATCTGCTTTTAGGGAGCTTTCAAAGGGTATTCGATTTAAAATACTCCTTCCCAGGGTAACCTCGTCCGCATACTCCAACTCGTCCCCAACGGCAATGCCCCTAGCTATGGTAGAGGTGCGCACCGGAAGGCCTTCCAATTGCCTGTAGATATAAAAATTGGTGGTATCTCCCTCCATGGTGGAGCTCAGGGCAAAGATAAGTTCCCTTATTTTCTCTTCCCGAACTTTTGCAATAAGTGAGGCAATGGTAAGATCTTGGGGGCCTACACCGTCCATAGGGGATATCTTTCCCCCAAGAACATGATACAGTCCCTTGTATTGACCCGTACTTTCGAGGGCCATGACATCACGGATATCCTCTACCACACAAATCAGGCCTTTATCCCGTTTAGGGTTTGCACATATCTCGCAAACGGACACATCCGAAATGTTATGGCAACGTTCGCAAAACTTTACGTTTTCCCGAAGCCTTAACAATGCATTGGACAACCTATTGGTCTGTTCTCCGGGTTGCTTTAAAAGGTGCAACACCAATCTGAGAGCCGTGCGTTTGCCTATTCCGGGTAACTGCGACATTTCATAAACCGCATTCTCCAGAAGCTTTGAAGAGAATTCCATCCCATTGATTTTCGGAATAAAATTACAACATTATGGTGTTTTATACTCAATATGTTTTGAAATCCAGAAGAGACCGACTTGGGTATTTTTGTTCCTGCCCGGGCAAGACATGGCGAAAACCATGGGCGAGACGTAACGATGGAAAGGCATAACCTGTACCGCTCTGCGGGAGCCGTAACCAACGGCGATGTTTTTAAATCGCCGCATGGAGAAACTGACGGAAGCTACCAAGGCTATTTTCCCTCTATAAAAAACCGCCATAAATCCTGGGTCAGTTCACTTCCGGTATCCGAATTGGTGAAACAGATATAGCCCATGCCCAAATCCTGGTATACCTCAAACTGACATTTAAAATCCCCATTGTTTCCCCCATGAAAAAAGACTTTCCCGAAATCGGATTCCCGGACAAATATCCCTAGGCCAGCCCCCTCAGGCCTTTCTGGATGGTTCCAATATTCAGGATTGGATTCTGTATGCAGGGTCATAAACTCTTTGTAAGTGCTTGGTTTTAATCCTTTTTTTTCAAAAAGGGTAAGCGCAAATTTGGCAAAGGCCTTGGCTTCGGTATGCATGCTGAAGGCCATGCCTGCTTCCTGTGGAATTCCCCAGTTTGTTGGTTGGTTGCCCTGATGGCCCATGGCAACCACTTTACGCAGTGCTTCGCTATCGCTAAACTCCATATGATACAATCTAAAAGGGGTAATCAACTCCTCATCCAACAATTGCTCAATAGGCTTTCCGGTAATGTGGACGGTCACTCTTTTCAAATACTCGAACCCTTCTCCGGAATAACCATATTTTTCACCGGGGACGTTTTCGAGTTCCACCCCCCAATTGGGCAATCCACTTCTGTGGACCAGTACGTGCCTAGCAGTCATTTTTTTATAAGCCGGATATTCCTCAAGGGCTTCAAAGGGAAGATACTCATGCAGAGGTCTATCCAAGTCTATCTCCCCCCTATCCGCCAAGCGCAGCACCACATAGGCAAAGACCGGCTTGGTTATGGAAGCGGCCTCAAAAAGGGTTTTTTCATCCACCGGTTCCAGGGTCTTTGTATTTTTTACACCATAAGTTTTGTGATATACCAATTTTCCCTTTTTAATGAGGGCTAGGGATATCCCTGGAATATTGTAAAACTCCTGATACGATTTTATAAATGCGTCCACTACATTTTGCTGTTGCCCATTAAAGGCATGCAAAACCCCCTTGGCGGGAATCAGATCAGGTTTTGGTGCCAATTGTAACCTTATTTCTGATGATACTTCAGAACCATCCTTGTCCAAGTTTAAAACGATAGGGTCTACCGAGGCTATTCTTAAAAAGCCTTCATCCGTTCCTATAAGCTTGGAAGGAATATCTATGGCATATTCTCCCAAGGGCAATTGGGCCGTAAAAAGACCGGTTGAGTCCGCCATGGCGTACGCCCATATCCCGGGGTTGTTTGTATGACTTATCCGTATGCCAACCGGCACATCTAAGGATGCCGGCCCGGAAGTACTCACATTGCCTTGCAACCTCCCCAAAGTACTACCAGGCTCTACAAAGATTACGGTTCCGCAACGTTCCGGATTAGTCAGCTTCTGAGTGCCCTTGCCCCAGGAAATCCATGAAAATGTGTTGTCCTTATCCTTATCTATGACCACAAGATCCAATCCCATGGCACTGCCCATGGCAATTTTCTTATTCAATTGAATACGCCACTCTGCGGTTATTTTTCCATTAATCGTCCTTTTCTTGATATCCACATTTTCCCAACTGCCCTTATCCCCATAAACAAACTGTTCGTTGCCATAGACGGCATATTGGGTAATCCGTGATTTACCTTTTTGATGTTCAATGTCTAAATATAGCTCAAGACCGTCTTGGGAATCCCAAAAGATATCCCCTTCCGGTTCTGTAAATAGGGACTCGTCAAGAATTTCCATACCAATACAAAGTGCATTTTCCTCGGATTGGTATCCTATTCGAAAATTTCCCGTATAATCTTCCCTTCCCTTTGGTATCTCTCCCAAATCCGCATGCTTTATGGGATAACAGATCAAATCCTCTGGCCAATCCGATAGATCCCCATCCAGAAAGATTCCATCAATAGGAAAGGCATAAGCAATTGGGGCTTCACCCGCTGCTGGTGAAAGCTGTTTCTTTTTACACGAAACACAGATTATTTGGAATGTGAGCAAACAACAACAGATTTTTGCTCCGTGGATAAGGCGGGTTCTTTTTTTCATATGGGATGGCTTAGAAACTTGGTGATACATAGAGAAGTGGTTTAAACCACTTCTCTAGTAAAGAGCAGGGTAAACAAGATTTGTTACACACTTAAAACAACATTTGTTGCTACCGATCCGCCAGGGTAAATCATCAACTTTTCGTACTTTGCCCAAAAATAAACTTCATGACCGCCACCCATATCCTTATACTTATTGGATCATATTTTGTATTGCTTTTATTGATTTCCTATTTCACGGGCAAAAACGATTCCAATGAGGATTTTTTTAAGGCCGGTAGGCAATCGCCATGGTATTTGGTAGCCTTTGGCATGATCGGTGCGTCGCTCTCCGGAGTTACCTTTATTTCGGTACCCGGAGCTGTGGAGGGTACCCAATTTAGCTATATGCAGGTGGTCTTTGGCTATTTGGCCGGCTATTTTGTTATCGCTTACATTTTGATGCCCATTTACTATCGCCTTAATGTAACTTCCATATATGAATATCTGGAGCAGCGGTTTGGAACAGTTGGCTACAAGGTGGGCGCCGTTTCCTTTTTCGTGTCCCGTGTCCTGGGGGCCTCTTTTCGTCTTTTCCTGGTCGCTATTGTACTACAACAATTTGTTTTTGATGCCTGGAATGTTCCTTTTGAGCTTACCGTAGTGCTTTCTATTCTCCTTATTTGGGTATATACCTTTAAAGGTGGTATTAAAACCATTGTGTGGACAGATACCTTACAAACTCTTTTTATGCTCCTTTCCGTGGGCCTGTCCATATACTTTATCAACCAAAAATTGGGCTGGAGTTTTTCCGATTTTTTTGCCTCAGAGGAATTAAGACAATACAACAAAATTCTTTTTACCGATAGTTTTCTTGACAAGAGTCATTTTGTAAAATCTTTTTTGGGGGGTATGTTCATTACAATTTGCATGACAGGGCTGGATCAAGATATGATGCAAAAGAACCTTACTTGCAAATCTTTAAAGGACGCGCAGAAAAATATGGTTTCCTTTAGCTTGGTACTGATAGTAGTGAATTTTGCTTTTCTCCTCCTAGGTGCCTTATTGTTTATCTATGCCGATAAATTTAACATTGCAACACCCTTGATGGACGGTTCACCAAAATCCGACCTTCTTTTTCCGGAAATTGCCTTGAACAGTGGTTTGGATATTTGGGTAGCCATCACTTTTATGCTTGGGTTGATAGCGGCCGCCTACAGTAGTGCGGACAGTGCCCTTACTTCATTGACCACCTCCTTTTGCGTGGATTTCCTGGATATAAAAAAGAAGCCAGCAACAAAACAAAAGAAAATACGCAAAAACACTCATGTGGGAATGAGTTTGCTCCTTGTTATAGTGGTAATCATCTTTAAACACGTCCTGGACCGAAATGTAATAGATGGGCTACTTACTGTTGCCACCTATACTTATGGCCCTCTTCTGGGCATGTTCACTTTTGGAATCTTTACTAAATACAGGGTAAAGGATAGGTTTATTTGGTTAGTGGCCGTGGCTTCCGTTATCTTGACCTATGCTTTTGCCCACATCCCTTCGGATTGGCTGGGTGGCTACCAAGTAGGCTACGAACTTCTGATCCCCAATGGTATCTTGACTTTCATTGGGTTGTGGTTTTTGCGAAAAAAAACGATGTAATGCGTCCTATTGTCAGAAAAGACTCGGCATCAAAACCAAGAAATATATTAAAATTAAGTTAAAAATTTGTAAGAAAATTCATTTTTTATTTTTGTGCTCCTTTAAAATTGTCCGGTTGCCAGTAAAACCAAGGTACATGACTCTTCTACGTGTATACCGTTGGATGTAAGCTTATTATAGAAATCAGGATTTTCCGTTCCCGGATTAAATATGACTCTTTCCGGCCTTAATTTCAAAATTTTGGCATAATACTCCGATTGGTGCTTTTTACCGATGTACAAAGTTATTGTATGAATATCTTGAAAATCGTTGAAATTGGTCTTAACTTGCACGCCAGAAACTTCCCCCGTTTTTAGTCCAAAGGCTTCGGTCGTAATATTGTGTTCCACCAGTCGTCTAACGGCTAGGTTACTATAACGATTGAGTTTTAAGGAGACACCTACAACTAGTGTCTTTTTCATAGGCTATTTTTAAAATGCATGCAAGACTTAAAATTGATTTTAAAAAACAGGTTCTCAAAACCTTGATAATTTTGGTTATTGATAAGGCTATATGTTTATAGTTAATGGTTAGTGTTTAGTATGGCCAAATCGATGACGGAAACCCTGATGGAAACATCAGGGTTTTGTTTTTTAATTTCATCGCTTCACTACTCCTCGAACGCAAAGATACTTGTTTTTGACCATTGGAGATAATAATCCCTAACGGTAAAACTTGCTATTATCTCTTGCCCTCGCCAACCAAACCAAAGACGCTTATAGGACTAAAGAAACTTAGTTGCATTGGGCTACCGCACGGCCCTTGTTCCGTACAGTGGGGTTTGATTATTTTCCCAACAACAATTTATTGGGCACCTCTAGCCTATAAGCATACAAAACGAACGTTTTAAGCGCCCCAAGGTCTACCGGAAAAAGGGCAAGGAAAAACTCAAAATCAAGATTAAATATTCTTGATCACATGGCTCTCTTTGGCTCTATCTTAAACACCCAGGTGTGCTCTAGATCAATTCCCTTAGGCACCTTGATCGATAGCTTATCCTTTGCCTGTGTACGGGAGATATCTCCATGGTAACCCAAAAGCTGTATTGATTTAATGCCAAAACTACCGGCTTTTAGGCAACTTATCCCGATAATCTCTTCGGAGGGCACTGGGACAAAGGCATATAAATGATTCTTTTTCCCGTGGGAGATGTTGCCAAATGGGAGCAGCTTTTGCAAACTCAAATTCTCGTTTGGCTTCCATCATCAATATCGTTTGGGTTTTGTGCAGGCAAATTTCCATATCTTTTGCCCTTACTTATTTTGCCTTTTCCAGTGGCATAACAAGGATCCGCGCACGAAAAAATCTTCGTCAGGACAAAACAGGTCACTGCAAGCCAAGCGGGAAAGCACTCCAAGGTGCAGTGCTTGCCAAAATATTAAAAAAAATCAAGGGTTTTGTTTAAAAATATTTGTTGGATAGCCGTCCAAACTGATCGAATTTTTGCTTTCCCAATACTCCCGTAGGCCGTCCTCACCCTTATTTTTGGCCCAATCTACCAATTCGGTACGTTCTTGCTTGAAATCCATTAAGGGAACCCCAAAACCACAGGAGGTCTGCACTAGTTCAATGGACATATGAATCAATTGCCTTTTCCCCTCTGATTTGGGAAACAGACCAATATGCCGTTGCCAAAAATCGTCATAGCCGTGGTAGGCCTTGGCCTTGCCATAAAGCCTTAGTATCAGAGGAGCCCCTTCAAAAGCGCAGAACATAATGGTCATACGTTTTTGATATTTCAAATGTGCGGCAGTTTCGTTACCACTACCGGTTAAGTTAAGCCAGAGGACGTTGTTTTCATCAATGACCCGAAATGAGTCCAGGCCCTTGGGAGATATATTTATACGACCGTCCTCCATTGCGGTGGCCACAAAATAGAGGGGCTGCTTTTTAATAAAATCGATAAGTCTTTGGGTAAGTTTTGGCATCCGTTTTCCCATAGACTACCATTTTATAATAACACTGCCCCAAGTGAAGCCACTTCCAAAAGCGGCAAGGACTACAGTATCCCCTTTTTTAATTTTATCCTGCTGCCATGCCTCGGTCAGGGCAATGGGAATTGAAGCTGCCGTAGTATTGCCATATTTCATGATGTTGTTAAAAACCTGATCGTCACCCAAACCAAATTTCTTCTGTATAAACTGGGAAATCCTTAGATTGGCCTGATGGGGTATCAACATGTCGATATCTTCCGGGGAAAGGCCATTTTTCTTTAGGCCCTCCATAATTACCTCACTGAAACGCACAACCGCGTTCTTAAAAACAAACTGGCCGTTCATATAAGGATAGTAGGAGGCATCTTCCGGGTCATTATCACCAATAATGTCCGTAATCCATCGTTTCCCCATTCCCGGGGCAATCAGGGATAGTTCCTCGGCGTGCTGCCCTTCGCTATGGAGATGAGTGGAAAGAATGCCCTGAGAGGTATCATCGATCCTGGAAACAACCGCAGCACCGGCACCGTCCCCAAAAATAACGGTGACCCCCCTACCCCTAGTGGTAAAATCAAGACCTGTGGAATGTACCTCGGATCCTATGACCAGTATATTCCGGTACATACCACTTTTTATATACTGATCGGCCACGGAGAGCGCGTAAACAAATCCCGAACACTGGTTTCGCACATCAAGGGCCCCTACGGTCTTTATATCCAACTCGCGCTGCACCAATACACCTGGACCTGGAAAATAATAGTCCGGACTTAGGGTAGCAAAAATGATAAAATCAATATCATCCTTATCTATCCCGGCCCGTTCAATGGCAATTCGCGCAGCTTTGACACCCATTGTGGTGGTGGTGTCCTCTCCCTTGATTACATGTCGCCGTTCCTTTATCCCTGTCCGTTCCTGAATCCATGTATCGCTAGTATCCATGAGCTTGGACAAGTCATCATTGGTAACTATATTATCAGGAACAAAATGGCCTAGGCCTATTATCTTTGCGTTGTACATACCCATAGGTTTTGGTGTTGGCAGAAAATACTGGACTTTCCAACCATGCTAAGGATTTCTTAACATGTAAATATATGGGTTTTATGCGTATTCAAGCATTGAGGGGAGAGTGATGTACTTGTTGTATACCCAAATACCTTTTAAAGAGATAGATACAAATAGTTTGCTTAAATTGAGTATTTTTCAGCTCCAGACGGAAGGGAAAACCTAAAACGTTTAGAACAACTTACTTTTTAAAATAAAAGGTTATGAAATGAGCATAAACTTTTTTAAGCATACCTTACCGAACATGATTATCCCGAGGTCTCGGGATTATGCGAACCTGCTTACAGACAGGCAAGAGCAAGCGATTCCATCTATGTCAAATTTTGGAATAGCTTTATTTACAGTTGATTACAAAATTTTAAACAGATGAAAAAACTTTTGGCCGCTATTGTACTGTTTATTGGTTGTTGGGGACTGGCCCAAGAAAAGCTGAGCTATCAAAAACCGTCCGAGACCATCTTAGACCTAGTTGATGTTCCCTTGGCTCCTTCCGTACTGTTGACCGATGATGGTGAACTCATGGTACTTCGCTATAGAAACGCCTATAAAAGTATTTCGGAGCTTTCAGAGACCGAGCTTCGCCTAGCAGGCCTTCGTATTAATCCAAAAACGAACATTGGAAGCAGGACCAACTATTACAATAATCTAAAAATTCAAAAAACGGGAAGCAAAGAAGCGGTCCAAGTAAGCGGACTTCCCAAGAATCCCCGATTGGCCAACTTCAATTGGTCCCCGAACCAGGACAAGATGGCTTTCACCCATACCCATACATCCGGAGTGGAACTTTGGGTGCTGGATTTGAACAATGCCATGGCCACCCGATTGACCGGCCCTAAAGTAAATGCCAATATGAGCGATGTCATTAATTGGTTTAAGGACGGACAATCCCTATTGGTAAAAATGTTACCTGATGACCGGAAGCCTTTGATCAACACTTCGGAAGCCGTTCCCGAAGGCCCCACCATTTCCTCAAATGACGGTAAAAAGGCACAGAACCGTACCTATCAGGATTTGCTTAAAAGCCCAAATGACGAGTTCAATTTTGAACAATTGGCGGGCTCCACTCTATACCGAATAGGAATGGATGGCACAAGTACGTTATGGAAGGAAACCGGTCTTTACAATGGTATCAGCTTTTCCCCGGACGGTCGTTACATTATGGTCACTACATTGGAAAAACCGTTCTCGTATTTGGTTCCTTACTATCGCTTTCCGTTTACTACCGCTATCTACAAAAACGACGGAAGTCTTATAAAGACCCTTTTAAAAGTGCCCCTAATAGAAGATCTTCCGAAAGGCTTTATGGCCGTAAGGGAAGGCATGCGAAGAATCAACTGGCGCAATGACAGGCCAGCCACACTTTATTATGCCGAAGCCTTGGACGGAGGGGATCCGGAGAACAAAGTGGCGTACCGAGATGAGGTCTTTGAACTTAATGCCCCCTTTGATGGTACTCCCAAAAGTCTTTTAAAAACCAAAAATCGATTCAGTTGGATCAATTGGGGCAATAACGAAATGGCCATAGCTTACGATTATTGGTGGAACAATAGGAACACCAAGACCTATTTGTTCAACCCTTCTTCCCCTAGGAAGGAACCCATCCTACTTTCGGACAGAAACTACCAGGATGTGTATACCGATCCTGGTGATTTTGTCATGGAACGCAACGAAAATGGGGTACAGGTATTGGCCCTTAAGGGCAAAAACGCCTTTCTACTAGGCGACGGTTATACCAAAGAAGGGCAATTTCCTTTTGTGGACAAGATGAACCTTGCCACCCGAAAAAAAACGCGTTTATACACGTCGAAGCTGGAAGGTAAAATGGAACGTTTAATCGACTACAATATCGATAGGGATGAGTTATTGGTACGTATTGAATCGCCCAACGAATATCCCAACTATCACAAAAAACATCTTATAAAACGCAAGGGATCCGTACAATTGACCCATTTTGAAAACCCCTTCAAAAGCCTTCAAAATATTCATAAGGAAGTGATAACCTACCAACGTGACGATGGGTTGGAGCTTAGTGCCACACTTTATCTTCCAGCAGGATACGACCGTAACAAGCCGGAAAAAATGCCTATGATCTTATGGGCCTATCCTAGGGAGTTTAAGGACAAAAACAGTGCGTCCCAAAACACCCAAAACCCTAATGAATTTACCTATCCGTTTTGGGGATCACCCATTTACTGGGTGGCCAAAGGGTACGTGGTCTTGGACGATGCCGCATTCCCCATCATCGGCGAAGGCAACGAGGAACCTAATGATACGTTTCGAAAGCAACTGGTGTCCAACGCCAAGGCCGCCATCGATGCCGTTGACCGATTAGGGTACGTTGATCGGGAGCGGGTAGCGGTAGGAGGGCATAGCTATGGCGCCTTTATGGTGGCAAATCTGTTATCGCATTCCAATCTATTTGCCGCGGGAATTGCCCGTAGCGGCGCCTATAACCGTACGCTGACCCCTTTTGGGTTCCAGAGTGAGGAACGTAATTATTGGGAAGCCCCGGAAATCTACTATACCATGTCCCCTTTTATGCATGCGGACAAGATGAAGACCCCTTTACTACTGATTCATGGTGAGGCCGATAACAATTCCGGCACCTACCCTATGCAGAGCGAACGCTATTTTAATGCCTTAAAAGGCTTGGGGGCAACGGTGCGCCTAGTTATGTTGCCCAAGGAAAGTCATGGATACCGGGCCAAGGAAAGTATTTTGCATTTGTTATGGGAGCAGGATCAATGGTTGGAAAAATACGTGAAGAACAGGGAACGATCCTCGTCCAAGGAAAGAACCGGGAAGAAATAGTTATGCTTATATCCAGAAACCGTTCAATATAAAATAACAAGGCCGCCTTGTAATGGTCCTAACCCATTATTCCTCTAGGATCAATCCAAGTACTGTCTAAATTGGTTTACCCTAACCTTGGCCTTAAGGTCGTGTAATAGATTATAGAGACCAAAAAAAGTGCGGTTCATATAGAGAAAGTGTTTGGAACCCCGATTGCCGTTCATTTTCCGGATTTGGTCGTCCTTGGAGTAGCGTTCGCTCAGGTTAGCGATTTTGTACCAGAAGGCATCGTCCCCAAAATCAAATTCTTCTTTTTTAAAGGGAGATGTGAACAGACCTAACATTTCTTTAAAAAGCACCGTAAAAAATTCAAGCTCCGTTGGTGAATCCGCAGGGGTCAAAATTTCCAGTTCATATAGCTTTTGCGTAAAAATAGCATCGTTTCCAATAGTGTCCTTTTCTGCAAGTTCAAAATAAGGCCTGTAAAAATCCTCTGGAATTTCCTTGATACACCCAAAATCCAGAGCGATCAGCGTTTCTCGTTCACTTATCAAAAAATTACCAGGATGGGGATCGGCATGTACTTTACGGAGTCCGTGAATCTGGAACATATAAAAATCCCAGAGGGTCTGCCCTAGTTTATTTCCCAATTCCGGAGAAAAAGAGGTTTTGGCAAATTCGCTTAGGTGCCTGCCGTGCATCCAGTCCATGGTAATGGTACGTTCACTGGAAAGTGTTTCATAATACTCAGGGAATTCCAGATGGGGTATCATTGTGCACGCTTCCGTAATTTCCTTGCTTCGTTTGATTTCCAAAATATAATTGGTCTCCTCAAGGAGTTTTTGCTCTACTTCCTTAAAAAATTTGTCTGAATCTTTTCCTTGAAGATTAAACATTCTAATGGCAATGGGTCGCACCAGGGCCAGGTCGCTACTGATGCTTTGGGCTACACCCGGATACTGTATTTTCACGGCCAGTTCCTTACCGTTTTTCGTAGCTTTATGCACCTGTCCTATACTAGCTGCGTTTATGGAGTCCCGCTCAAAGGTGTCAAAGATATTTTCGGGATATTCGCCCAGGTATTTCTTAAAGGTTTTGCGAACCAGTGGCGCGGATAAGGGAGGAACCGAAAATTGAGCAAGCGAAAACTTCTCAACATAGGCGTTGGGCAATAAATTTTTCTCCATACTCAACATCTGGGCTACCTTTAGGGCGCTTCCCTTGAGCGTTTTAAGCCCGTCGTAAATATCTGTGGCATTATCCTCATTAAGTTCGTCCTTGGACAAATCGGGATTGGCCAGTTTTTTACCATAGTATTTTACATAGTTCCCTCCAATTTTCACCCCGGTCCTCATCAATTTCCCGGCCCTTTCCAGTTTTCCCGTGGGTATGTTGTCCAATGTCTTCACGTATTATAAGTATCTTTTAATAAATTATGCAAAAGACTCTTTGTAGAGGAATTTTCCGAAATCCACCAAGTTCTCCAAAGGTGTATTATCAAACACATCAAAAATAGTATTGACCGATTTTTCTATGGCCATGTCCGTCTTTTCAAATCCAGGGGAGTCATCGTTAGTCCAAAAACGTAGCACAAACAGGAACTGAATCCAGGCCCCTTCCGAGAACAATTTGGGGTTGTGTCGGGAAATTTTAAGGTTTTTCCCAGCGTTTCCCTCCTCTATGAGCCCCGTAGTAAATTTTTTTATCAACCCTCTAATCCCTTTTAATTGATCCAAGTTTTTTAAGGTCTGCTTATCCTGTTTTAAGGCAAAGAGTACGTAACTCCTATTCAATGTCAACAGTTCAAAAAAGGAATAGAAGAAGGTGAGCATTTTCTCCCTATTGGTGAATTTCCCATAT
>JBCBSN010000096.1:0-15076 GCA_039819225.1 Bacteroidota bacterium
TAGTAATAAATTATATTTTATAATATAAAATAATTTATTACTATACAATAATATCAGATAATTTTTAGATTTGCAAACCATAGTTGCTTTAATGACTATATAATTTCATTTATTGAATTTATATTTATAATATAAAACAAATTGTGCTTGTTTGCTCTTTAACACCTCCAGCGTATGACCAAAAGAAATAACACTATCGCATATAGATGGGAACTCATTGCCCTATTGTGGTTTGCGTTTTTTTTGAATCAGGGCGATCGTCAGATTTACAATGTGGTAATGCCCTTGATCAAGGTAGACCTTGGTCTTTCCGACGTTCAACTAGGTTTAGTTGCTACCATTTTTACCGCAATCTATGGGGTATTGGTTCCCTTTGCCGGTTTTGTTAGCGATAAAATAAAAAAAAGCAGGGTGGTGTTCCTAAGTCTTCTCATTTTTAGTATGGGAACATTGCTTACCGGAATAAGTGGCGGTTTGATCATGCTCATCATTTTCAGGAGCGTAGCTACCGGGGCCGGGGAAGCATTTTACTATCCCGCGGCGAATTCGCTTATAGGTGAGTTTCACAAAAAGACAAGGGCCCAGGCGATGGCCGTACACCAAACGGCCAACTATATTGGTATTGTGGCCAGTGGTTTTCTGGCGGGTTATCTCGGTGAGCAATATGGCTGGCGCTCCGCATTTTATAGCTTTGGCTTACTAGGCATTGTCTTGGCCGCTATTGTTTACTTTAGGCTGAAGGATGCCCCTAAAAAGCAGTCTGCCTCCGACGAACAGCTTCCGTTTAGGGAAGCAGCGGCCCATATCTTGAAAAAGAAATCCTTGTATATTTTTAGCCTTGCCTTCGGAGGAATGGTCTTTGTGCATATCGGATATCTTACCTGGACCCCTACTTTTCTGCACGAGAATTTTGGTCTTTCATTGAGCAACGCCGGCTTTTCATCCGTTTTCTACCACCACGCTTTGGCCTTTATAGGGGTCATTATTGGGGGCAAGGTATCCGACAGATTGGCCCAAAAAAGAAAACAGATACGGGTGGAGACAAAAATCTTTGGATTATTGCTCGGAGCCCCATTTATCTACATCATGGGCGTTTCAAATCAATTAATGGTGGTTTACCTGGCATTGGCCATGTTTGGTTTTTTTCGTGGTATTTATGATTCCAATCTGTTCGCCGCGCTTTTTGATGTCATCGAACCCAAATACCGTGCTTCGGCAACGGGAATTATGCTTTCTGCCGCTTTTCTTATCGGTGCTTTGGCCCCGATTACCCTAGGCTGGATAAAACAGGGCATTGGCATCAATTATGGCCTGGCCTCCCTAAGCATCGTCTATGTAATGGGCGCCCTACTATTGATGATAGGATTGAAGCGGTATTTTTTTAAGGATTTTGTTGAAGAAGCCCAATAAATTGACTAATATAAGGGCTGTATTGAACAAAGTCGCTTCAACATATGATACAAGTTGTAAACCGGGCCATTGACATTATCGAATTCATTGCCAGCAGCGGCCGTAAAGATGTTCCCCTTAAGGAAATAGCGGACAGTTTAGGCCTTAACCATGGTACTTGCGCCAATATCATAAAGACCCTGGTCACTCGAGACTATCTTGAAAAAACCTCGGAAAGGGGAAAAGGATATGGTCTGGGGCCCATGCTCTATTTTATAACCGGGGATTTTTCCTATAGCGTTGACCTTATTAATGCGGCCAAATCCCATATGCATGAACTTACGGCTCGTATCAATGAGAATTGCATGCTCGGTATTCTACGGAACAATGTTCGGGTAAGCCTTTTTGATGTATATGCCAATCAAGAGTTGCGGGTAGTCAACCAAGAGGAGAAAGACGCCTATGAAACTGCCTCAGGACGAGTAATTCTTGCCTTTCTTCCCAAACAAAAAATCAAAGCATTTGTAGATGAACATGGCCTTCCGACTAAGGAAAAATGGGAGGATGTACAAACTCATGACGACTTTGAATTTGAGCTTGAAAAAATTCGCAGAAAAAAGTACGCCCTACATGTAACCAAAACCAAGGTCCTGGGTATCGCCTCCCCTATTTATCGCAATGGAGAGGTTCTTGCGAGCTTGGGCATCTTTCTTCCAGAGTTCCGATTTAACGATGAAAGCAAGAACCAAATCATTGAAGAAATGCAAAACACGGCATTACTTATCAGCAAAGGTTTAAAAAGTGTAAATCACAAAGAGTAACCTCCCTTTCCACCTCGCCCCGCAGGACTCTACCTGTTGGGTTTACCCGTTGCTGAAAGCATACGTCATTCAACATGACGACCCATTAAAGGCCTTCCCATAATTGGCCCCTACATCTTTCCCACTGTTACCTTAAGAGCCCTTTCAGGAATGTTACGGATACTATAGGCCAAAAAAGGGCCGCCACACCATGGTAACTTTCCGCCAACCACTTTTATGAATATTTAAAAAATTCCATACCCGTTTTGCTTTTTCAAAAAAAAACATATATTTGTTATAAACAAATTATATTTTATATTATAAAATAATATGAAGTAGCTAACTTAAAATTTCTTACCAATGAAACTCAAAACGCGCAACGGTTTGATTTTAATCACTCTACTCCTATTTGCGAGCTTTTCCGTTTTCCCCCAAGACACGATTACCGGAACGGTGACCGACGCCGAAACAGGTCAACCCTTACCCGGTGCAACTGTATTGGCCTCATCCAATAATGGTACTACCACTGATTTTGACGGCAACTATACCATTCAAATTACCTCCCAAGAGACCACCCTTACCTTTTCCTATGTAGGTTATGCTTCTCAAGAGGTTCCTATTGCTGGAAGGAGAGCCATTAACATGCAATTAAGCCTAGACACATCTCAACTGGATGAAGTAGTGGTAATCGGATATGGCGCTGTCAAAAAAAGTGATTTCACGGGTTCACTATCTTCCGTAAAGCCAGAGGAATTGACCGCCTTGCCGGCCATCAACGTAAACCAGGCTTTGACGGGTAGAGCAGCCGGGGTTCAAATTATTCAGAACTCCGGGGCTCCGGGAGCCAATATCAGTGTCCGAATTAGGGGAGGAAATTCGCTATTGGGGAATAATGAACCCTTATATGTGGTCGATGGTTTCCCAATAAATGGGAACCCGTCTTACATCAACCCCAATGACATTGAAAGCATTGAAGTGCTAAAAGATGCTTCTGCCACGGCAATTTACGGGTCTAGAGGGGCCAATGGTGTTGTGATGATAACCACAAAAACAGGTAAAGCAGGAATAAGCAAGATCGAGTTTGAAACCTATACGGGCTTTCAAGAGGTTCGAAAAAGAATAGACTTGCTCAATGCCCAAGAGTTTGTGGAAATCGCCAATGAGCGGGCCGCCAATGATGGGCAATCCCCATTCTTTGCCGAAGACGAATTTGCTTCCGTAGGGGAAGGAACCGATTGGCAAGATGCCATTTTTAGAACAGCACCCATACAAAACCACGTACTGACTTTTACCGGTGGCAATGAAAACACACAATATTCGGTATCCGCCAGTTTGTTCGACCAGGAAGGCATTGTCATCAATTCCGGATTTGAACGATATACGTTAAGGGGAAACATCAGTTCCAAAATCAATAAATGGCTCGATTTATCCTATAGTACCATTTTGAGTAGAACCGATCAACAAGCCATTTTTTCCGATAATGGGCAACGTGGCAACTCCGTGCTGTCCGCCGCCCTTATCGCACCTCCGGTACTTCCTATTTTTGATGAAAACGGCAACTATACTGATGTTACCCAATTTCCTTTCAGCCCTGGGGTAGCGGAGCATCCTATTGCGTTGGCCCGTGAACGTAGGGACGATAGACAGACCAATGATGTATTGGCCAATCTTGCCCTTAACTTTCATTTGACCAAGAATTTGGACTTCAAGGTTTCCGCGGGTATAGAGAGCAGCGATTTTAGAAGGGATTTTTATTCCTCATCAGAATTAAATGCCACCCCAGGGGGTTCTGCCTCCATCAATACAAATCGGAATACCGTTTTGCTCAATGAGAATATTTTGACCTATAACCCCAAACTCAATAACGACAATGCGTTGACCATAACCGGAGGTTTCTCGTATCAACAAAACAGGAGTGTTGGTTTGGGGGCTAGCTCCGCCGATTTTGTAAATGACATTTTATTGAACAACAATTTGGAAGCAGGAAATACCCCAGGTATTCCCACTTCCTTCGTAACAGAATGGACACTCATTTCGGGATTGGGACGTATCAATTACAACCTTATGGGAAAATACCTGTTTACGGCAAGTTTCCGGGCAGATGGATCCTCGCGTTTTGGGGACGACAATAAATGGGGATACTTCCCTTCGGCCGCATTTGCCTGGCGGATATCCCAGGAAAACTTTCTTAAAGAATCTGGTACTATTAACGATTTAAAATTAAGGGCAAGCTGGGGCCAGACAGGAAGTACAGCTGTTTCACCCTTTCAGACCCTGAACATTTTGGGGCCGGACACCATTGTCCTAAATGACGAATTTTTTGTAGGCTTTGCACCCGGTTCCAACTTGCCGAATCCCGATTTAAAATGGGAAACTACAACCCAATACAATATTGGTATTGACTTAGGTCTTTTTGAAAATCGCTTACGTTTAACAGCAGACTACTATAGTAAAACGACCGAAGACCTTCTTTCCATAGTTCCGGTACCCAGCTCATTAGGGTTTACGGCCGTAACCCAAAACATTGGGGAAATTGAGAACAAGGGAGTGGAATTTACCCTTGGTGCCGATATCTTGACAGGGGCCTTTAAATGGGACATACAAGCCAACTTAGCGGCCAACAGGCCAAACGTAAATAGCTTGGCCAATGGAAGCGATGTATTTGGTACCGTGCTTTCCAACCCCCTCCAAACCAGTATTAATATTGTCAGGGAAGGGGAACCGGTCGGGGTATTCTTTGGATTTTTGGAGGATGGCCTGGATGAAAACGGTCAAATCGTCTACCAAGACCTTAGTGGGCCGGATGGGGTGCCCGACGGGGAAATCACCTTGGACGATAAGACGATTATCGGCGACCCGAATCCCGATTTTATCTACGGATTAAATTCCAATTTTTCATATAAAGGGTTCGATTTGAATCTTTTTGTTCAAGGGGTTCAAGGGGTGGACATTTTTAATTTTAACGCATCACAGCATGCCAATTCCTTTAATTTTGGTGGTAACCAAATCGATGATATCCTCAATAGGTGGACTCCAGCCAATCCAAACCCCAATGCACCTTATCCCCAAGTAAGCGTAAATACCAATTTCAGGGAGTCCGATCGCTTTGTGGAAGATGGTTCCTTTTTAAGGCTTAAAAATATTCGATTGGCCTATAATATTCCCGTGCAAGACCTTAACATCGGCCTTAGCAACGCCCAGATATATGTTAGCGGTCAAAACTTGATTACCATTACCGACTATTCTTGGTTTGACCCCGAGATAAGTACCCGTGGAGGGCAATCGGGTCGCGCTTCTTTTTCGCAAGGGATAGACCAATTTGGTTACCCAATCGCCAAAACCTACACTCTGGGCTTTAGATTAGGCTTTTAAGATCAAAGAAGATGTTTCATAAAAATAAAAAAATGACAATGAAAACTAATATATCCATTTTGCTATTGTTTCTTGTCTTATCCAGTTGCGATAAGGCCTTGGAAGAAGTGCCGGAAGATCGACTTGCCGTCACAAATTTCTACACCAATGAGGCGGATGCCCTTGCCGCAGTTTATGCCATCTATGGACCAATGAGAGCAAGCAATTATTATGGGGCCCGCTATCCCGGACATTTTGAAGTGTTGGCGGATTATGCCAATGGCCGTGGAAGTTATGCCCCGGTAAGTGAATATCAGGGCTTGAATACGGTAAACATTGGTCGTACGGATAATATGTGGGCCTTAATGTACCAATCCATCAATCGTGCCAATACGGTTATCGGCCGTGTCCCAGGGATTGACATGGATTCCCAATTAAGGGATGCCCTTGTTGCCGAAGCCCATTTTTTAAGAGCGTTCAACTATTTTAATTTGGTCAGGAATTGGGGAGCGGTCCCCCTACGGATTGATGAGGTAACGGATGTTTCTACTATTGGTGCTCCCAGAGCTTCTGAAGGGGAGATCTATACTCTTATCGTTAATGATCTGCAAATTGCCGAAAACGCCTTGCCCGCACAGGGGACGGAGGCGGGCAGGGCCACATCATGGGCCGCGAAGACCTTGTTGGCCTATGTGTATTTAACCTTGGAAGACTGGACCAACGCCGCTTCCAAAGCCCAGGAAGTCATTGATGGCGGTGCCTTTTCACTAGTGCAAATATCGGAACCGGATGACTTCAACAATGTATTTGGCCCAGAAATTATATCAAGCAGCGAAGAAATTCTATCCCTAAAATATACTAGGATAGATAATCAGGGCTTATTCTTTGTATCCTTTATGCACAATGCCGCTGCAGGGTTCTCCGCTGCCGGCTTTAGGGTAACCCTTGGAGATCCCAACTCGGATTTCATTCAAAATTGGGACGATTTGGATTTCCGTAAGGAATTCAATATCTATACCAGCTATTTGGATGGCGATGGTAATGTTGTGGAACTGCCCGAGAATGAACCCTTGTTGTTTCGTAAGTTTAGGGATGGTTCGTCCCCAACAAGTGATGGTCATGGTAATGATTATCCTTTGTTGCGCTATCCCGATGCCCTGTTGATTTTTGCAGAGGCAACTAGTGAAGCCAACAATGGCCCAACACCGGAGGCCTATGAAGCTATAAACCAAGTTCGCCGAAGGGCGTATGGCTTGGACCCCATGACACCAAATGCCGGGGTGGACCTAGCCGGTTTGAACGCAGGTGCCTTTAAGGATGCTGTTCTGGAAGAACGTGCCCATGAATTTGTCATGGAATCCAAACGTTGGTTCGATTTAAAGCGGACGGGAAGGGTTCAAGAAGTTATAGAGGCAACCGGAAAATCTTTTAATTCCATTCACTTATTGGCACCCATCCCGGAACCGGAGATACAAAACAATCCTGAGATCGGTCCAGATGATCAGAACCCTGGGTATTAAACGCATTGAGTTGGTTTGTTTAGTTAATTGATGGAAAGGCCTGACATGTCCATCAGGCCTTTTCCATAAAAAGATTTTAAATTGGATATCATAGGATTGGTTCGGGCGTAACTGAATGCATATTTGGTATAGGGTCTGCACAGGGTAATGCCTGCAAGGACAAATAAGCATAATAAATATAAGGTTTGTGAAAATCGACTTAAAGAATAAAATAGCCTTAGTAACCGGTTCTTCCAGAGGTATCGGCAAAAGTATCGCCCAACATCTTGCGGAATTGGGTGCAACGGTGGTTGTGCATTATCATAATAACTCCCTAGTGGCCGAAGAACTCCTAAATGATCTACCGGAAAACGGGGGGCGGAATAGCATGATCCAAGCAGATTTGGGAAATCCGAAGGACATCCATGCCATGTTCGATTTTATAAAAAGGGAATATGGCAAATTGGATATTTTGGTCAATAATGCAGGCTATAGGACACCTAAGTCTTTTGCAGAAATAGGGGATGATGACCTAGAGAGGACCATGCAGGTGAACTTTATGGGGGGGTTTAGATGTACAAGGGAGGCCATCCCTTTAATGCCGGACAATGCCCGCATTATATTCATAGCCTCTGTAGATGCCAATCGTCCGGGAGCAAAACGAACCGATTACGGTAGCTCCAAGGCCGCTGAAATCATGCTGATGAAAAACCTGGCCTTGGAGCTTTCCAGTAGAAAAATCCTGGTCAATGCCGTCTCTCCAGGAGCCATAGATACCGATATGACCTCAATGTTGAAAGCTGATAATGGCACCTATGAAAGGACTCTAAAAGGCATTCCCCTGGGTCGTTTCGGGGAGGTGAATGAAATCGCCGGCATGGTGGCCTTCTTGGCCTCAGATTATGGAAGTTATATCACAGGAACGAATATCATTATAGATGGAGGGCTGTCCTTGATGCGGGGATATTGACTGTTCTCAATAAAGGGACCAGTATTGACCAGCAAGTAGACACCTATAATCCAACCCTCAATTCCATAGAAGAAAGACCTTGAAACAAATATGGCAAGAGCCATCAAATTGGCATCTTGGAAACCGCTTTTCAAATAAAAGAGCATTCACTAAAATATATAAAATGAGTACCGATCAGTACAAAAAGGAGGTAAGCATGATGAAGTTGGACAAGCTTATAGAGATGCGGGAGGGCATCTCAAAAAAGGAATTCCCAATCCCGGATGATGAGATTCTATCACGCTACGAACAACTCTATACCGGTGCCATTAACGATGTGCTCCGAGAGTTTTGCTTCATGGATCAGGCATTGCCCAACCATATTGTTCCGCTTAGGGAGTACCAAACGGTTGCCGGGTTTGCCTTTACGGTAAAGAGTGCTCCCAACACCAAGGTAACCGGGGAAATGGAGTATAGAACGCAAATGCTGGACGATATGCATGAAAATGCCTTTGTCATATGGGACAGCAGCAAAGATGAAAAATCTACCTCATGGGGAGGCGTAATGACGGCCACTGCAAAAGGGAAAAAGATAAGAGCGGCATGTATCGATGGGGGTATCAGGGACACCCACCAAATATTGGAAGCCAATTTCCCAGTTTTTTATAAATACCGTTCTTCCAATGGCAGCTTGGGAAGATGCCTTATTACCCATTACCAGCTAGCCTTGGAGATTGGCAATGTAATTATAAAACCAGGAGATATTGTCTTAGGTGATGTGGATGGTGTTTTGGTTGTGCCCAGAGATGTTGCCTATGAAGTTCTGGTAAGGGCGGAAGAAATCAAGGAAAACGAAAAGAAGATTTTCGGGTGGGTCAAGGAAGGCCAAAGTGTGAAGGACATCATGGACAAGGGTGGGTATTTTTAGGCCCGGCCCCCAACCTCCAAAGAGGTAGCGACCTACAAGGTATTCCCGATTGGAGAGAGGGTTCCTTGTAGGTCTGGGACGAATACCAAATAGATAAATGAATGTCGCATGAAACTATCCTTCCTCTTTTTCGGTAATACCCCCGACGAAAAATGGCAACTCTGCCGACAAATGGGCATTGATCAGGCCATAGCAAAACTGTCACCCGAGCTTACCGGAATGCTCTCCATTGACAATTACAGTTCCTTTGCCCGCTCCAAAGATATCTTTGAAGAAAACGGCCTCGAACTGCATGGCCTAGAGGGCGACCAATTCGATATGCATCGTATAAAACTCGGTCTCGAAGGAAGGGAGGCCGATGTAGAGAAGTATTGCCTAATGTTGGAGAACATGGGAAGGTTGGGGCTGTCGTTGCTTTGCTACAACTTTATGGCCACCGGATGGTACCGCACCCATAAGGGCCTTAAAGAACGTGGAGGCGCCTTGGTCAGCGGCTATGACAATGAAACTGCCAAAAAGGAACCGGTTTCAAAATGGGGCAGCTTTACCAAAGACCAGATATGGGAAAACTACCAATGGTTCCTGGAACGGGTAATGCCGGTAGCGGAGTCTAACCACGTAAAGATGGCCCTACATCCGGATGACCCGCCCATCAGTCCCGTTCATGGTATAGCCCGAATACTGACCTCGGCCAGCGCTATAGACCGAGCACTCTCCCTGTATGATAGCCCCTCGCACGGGCTCACCTTCTGCCAAGGCACTTTCAGCACTATGGGCGAAAATCTGCAAGACCTTGTCCGGGAATGGGGCATGCGGGACAAGATCCACTTTATACATATCAGGGATGTAAGGGGAATACCGGAAAGTTTCCGTGAGACCTTCCACGACAACGGCCCCACGGATATGTTCCGGATGATGCAGCTCTACAAGAAGGTCGGTTTTGAAGGCCCCTTACGATCCGATCACGTGCCTACCATGGCAGGTGAGGACAACGCCCATGTAGGCTATGGGATGAAAGGCAACCTCTTTGGAATCGGGTACATCAAGGGGTTGATGCACGGATGTAGGATTTCAACCAACTGACCCCCTATTCCTTTTATAAACTCCCCTTCAAAACTCTTTTAACCAAAACCTACTTGCCGAAATTTAATCCCATTAAAGGAGCTTATATATTCTTACTCAAACCCAAAGTCCGTAGTTTTATTAAATTAGCCTTCTAAAAGAACCCATGCAAAACGAAACCGAAAAGAAAATTCTTCAGGCGGCCAAAGCCGTATTTATCCAAAAAGGATTTGCCGGTGCACGTATGCAGGAAATAGCCGATCGCGCCCAGATCAACAAGGCGATGCTACATTACTATTTTAAGAGTAAGCGCAAGTTGTTCGAGGGGATAGTGGCGGACAATGTGCAGCTAATGGCTCCAAAGCTCTCCGCCGTCCTAAAGTCGGAGGCCACAGTATACGAAAAACTCTGCAATTTTGTGGATACTTATGTAGACGCCATAGTGCAAAACCCGGATATCCCTATGTTCCTGTTACACGAATTGGCCCAGGGCAATAAGGACTCCATCGACAAGATGAAACAGATAATGGATGAGGGGAACTCCATTTCCAACTTTATTGCTCAGATAGAGGACGAACAAAAAAAAGGAATTTTACGCCCCTTACCCCCACAGCACATTATGTTGACCACAATGTCCTTGATCGCGTTTCCCTTTGTGGCGCGTCCCGTCTTTGAGCGAATGTTGGAAATCCCTTCGGAAATGTACTTGGACCTAATGCTGAAAAGAAAGCCCTATGTCAAAGAAATCATAAAGTCCAGCTTCCTAAACTAAATTTTTTATCTTTGTGTCAACCATTTGGTTAAACCCTATGGTCAGCAATCTTGGAAATGTATGTGTAAGGTCATTATCCAAGTTATTTTTTAACCCCGAATTAACCAAATGGTTAATTATTTGTTGCTTTATGAAGAACTTGATTTTTCGGATTAGCGTCTATTTCATCCTAGGGCCTGTTGACATGAAGTCTAAAAGCAGTTTTTTCGCCCCTTTTCCGTATCTCATCGTTCGCTTTTGGCCGCTGAGCTCGCTTGGCTCACCAAACAAGGCCTCGAAATATGGCAGAGTCATCAAAAAATCCATAATTATAATTTTATGTCTACAGGCCCTAGGCATTTATACCCTACAATCCCAAGAAGTGGTATCCGGCACCTTACTGTTGGAACAGGCTTACCAAATGGCAAAAGAACACTACCCCTTGATCAAGGATGCCAACCTTATAGATGACATCGAAAAGGTAAATCTGGAGGCAATAAAGAAAAAGGGGCTGCCCCAGGTAAGTCTGAACGGTACAGCCCAAGCACAGACCGAAAATATAGAATTTCCAATAGGAGATGAGCTTTTGCAAGCTCCCTTGGAAACCTGGAATACATTTTTGGGAATTGACTATGACATTTATGACGGGGGTGCCAAAAAAGCGCAGAAGAAGATTGAAATGGCTTCGGCCCAAGTGCAGCGAAAATCTCTGGAAGTACAACTGCGTTCCCTGAAAGACCGTGTAAACACCTTGTTATTCGCTATATCCCTATCCCGCAAGCAAAAGGATATCCTGGAAACCTCGAAAAACGACCTGGAAACCAATATCGCCACTTTGGAGGCCGGTTTCGAAAACGGTACCGTTTTGGAAAGCGAGGTGTCCAAGTTAAAGGTGCGCCGTTTGGAACTTGTATCGAATATTATTGCTATTGAAGGTGATACAAGCACCTATTTTAATCTTTTAGAACAATTAACTGGCAAGACGCTCTCCCGGGATGTGCAATTTGTCCTACCCGCCTATCCTACCATTGAAAATACGTATACCGTCAATAGGCCGGAACAGGATCTGTTCAACGACCAAAAGTCGCTCTTTGCCGCACGGGAAGCGTCCATTGCCGCCAGTACATTGCCCAAGATCTCATTCTTTGCCCAAGGTGGGGTCGGAAATCCCAACCCGGTGAACTTTGCCGATTTCAGTACCTCGCCCTACGCGTTGGGCGGAGTTCGCCTTAAATGGAACTTTCTGGATTTTGGTAAGGGCAAGAAGGAAAAACAAAGCCTTCGATTGCAGCAAAAACAGGTTGAGGTAGACCGGGAACTCTTCCTTTTCGATATCGAAAGCAATGCCAAGGAATACAGGGAAAAAATGGAGGCCCTCGAAGCACAGATCCAAAATGACGAAACTATTGTAACCCTACAAAAGGATATTTTGGAGCAGTCCAAGGTTCAGTTGGACAATGGGGTGATCAACTCCAGCGATTATGTGACCCAAATCAATACATCCATTAACGCCGAACAGGAACTGGAATTCAATAAAATACAGTTACAACAGCTCAACATTAACTATTTAACCTTAATCGGTAAACTATGAAGTCATTTGAACTTTTTGGATTGAGGCGAAAATTAGTGGTTTTGTGTCCAGATGAAGGCTTTTTAGAGCTTCATAGCAGGGCTATGGAGGGAGAAAAAGACAAGATATGGGCACAAAACGACAATTTTTTAGCCAATACGAAAAAGTTTAAATGACTTCAATAAAACCCAACCCAATGCAAATGCAATTGTCTCATGCCTTCTCCATTTTTTGTTTGGCGCTCCTAGCTTCTTGCAACAATGGGCAACTAGCGGACGCCTATGGTAACTTTGAAGCTACCCCTATTACCGTCAGTGCCATGGGCAACGGGGAACTTCTTGCCTTTCCCGTAGAGGAAGGCCAACGACTAAAAGTCGATCAGATGGTGGGCTTAATAGATACCACCCAGGTACATCTTGAAAAATTGCGTTTGGAAGCACAGCTGGAGGCCCTCGATCTAAAACTACAAGAGGCCGCTCCAGAGGTAGCGATTTTGGTTCGTGATAAAAACAACTTGATCCGTGAACGGGACAGAACGCAGCGCCTTCTGGAACAAAAAGCGGCAACCCAACAACAGTTGGACGACTATAACGGGAAAATTGATCTAATAGAACAACGTATCAATTCTACCCGACGGAACATTAGTATCGTGAACAGGGGTATCCTGGCCGAACGAAAACCTCTGGAAGCCCAAATAGCATTGGTCAAAAAACAAATACGCGACCATAAAATTGAAAACCCCATAGCCGGAACGGTGCTTACCAAATTTGCCGAACCCAATGAGTTGGTAAATGTGGGCACCCCGCTCTATAAGGTGGCGGACCTCAATGAAATGACATTACGAGCCTACACCAGTGCCACCCTGTTACAAAATGCTACGCTTAACGATGTTGTTACCGTCCGTATCGACAAGGGAGAAGATGAATTTACGACAATCGAAGGAACTATTTCCTGGATTTCCAGTGAGGCCGAGTTTACACCAAAAACCATACAGACCAAAGAGGAACGCGTAAACCTGGTATACGCCTTGGAAGTAAGGGTTAAAAACGATGGTGTCCTAAAAATCGGGATGCCCGGGGAAATCATTTTTAACAAAGAGGCCGAATAATGTCTGCAGTTAACGTGGAACAAATAAGCAAAAAGTATGGTGAGGTAACCGCACTGGAATCGGTGGGTTTTTGTATGGACGAAGGTGAGATTTTTGGACTCATTGGTCCGGACGGTGCCGGCAAATCCACCTTGTTTCGAATTCTAACCACCCTGCTCCTCCCCGATGAAGGTAATGCCACGGTTGTTGGGCACGATGTGGTAAAGGAGTACAAGGAAATCCGAAAAAAAGTGGGCTATATGCCCGGTCGGTTTTCGCTGTACCAAGATTTAAGCGTTGAAGAAAACCTATCCTTCTTCGCAACCATTTTTGGGACTACAATTCAGGAAAACTACCCTTTGATCAAAGACATTTACCAGCAAATTGAACCTTTCAAAAACCGATTGGCCGGAAAACTATCGGGGGGCATGAAGCAAAAATTGGCCTTGTGCTGTGCCCTTATCCATAAACCTGAAGTCCTCTTCTTGGATGAACCCACTACCGGGGTGGATGCCGTGAGCCGAAAAGAGTTCTGGGAAATGCTACAAAACTTAAAAGAAAAGGGTATTGCCATCTTGGTGAGCACACCCTATATGGACGAGGCCAGTCTTTGCGACCGTATTGCCTTGATCCAAAATGGAAAAATCCTATCCATTGATAGCCCGGAGCAGATGATCAAAGACTTCAAAAGGCCTTTGTACACTATAAAAACGGAGCATACTTACAATGCTTTGCGTTATTTGCGCGCGGCCACTTTTGCCCGAAGTGCCCTCCCTTTTGGCGAATTCATTCACCTGATTACCGTCTCACCCCATGATCCCCATGAAATAATGGACAATTTGGAACGGGTAGGTATTCCGATACAAGAGGTAAAAGCCGCCACTCCTACTGTGGAAGATATTTTTTTGGACCTCTCTAAAACCGATGAAGTAATCTAATGCATGACCAAGGTATCATAGAAGTAGACCGTTTAACAAAACGATTTGGGAATTTTACCGCGGTAGATGCCATTTCCTTTCAGGTGGCCAAAGGAGAGATATTCGGCTTCCTAGGGGCCAACGGCGCGGGCAAAACTACGGCCATGAAAATGTTGATAGGACTAAGTAAACCTACCGAAGGCCATGGTAAGGTAGCTGGTTTTGACATTGATAAAGAAGCTGAACAGGTAAAGAAGAACATTGGTTATATGTCACAAAAGTTCAGTCTCTATGACGACCTTACCCCTAAAGAGAACATACGGTTTTATGGGGGTGTATATGGTCTTTCGCGAAATGACATCAAGGAAAAAACTGCAGAAATTCTTAGCGAGCTCAACTTAGAGCAGGTAGCCAACACCCCTGTAATGGCGCTACCCTTGGGGTGGAAACAGCGTTTGGCCTTTGCCATATCTATGGTACACAACCCGGAAATTGTCTTTTTAGACGAACCTACCGGTGGTGTTGACCCTCATGTAAGGCGACAGTTTTGGGAAACCATTTATCAAGTAGCGGAGATGGGACGTACCATTTTTGTTACCACGCATTATATGGACGAGGCCGAATATTGTGATAGGGTCTCCATTATGGTTACCGGAAAAATAGAAGCCCTGGATACACCCAGTAACCTAAAAGAGCAGTTTAAGGCAAACACCATGGATGAAGTATTCCTAAAGCTTGTACGCTATTAAAAATAGGGCATTGCCCGATTTTAT
>JBCBSN010000097.1:0-15068 GCA_039819225.1 Bacteroidota bacterium
CTATTGCGCAAAAACAAGGACAAGCCTTTTTTTTGCGCAATAGTTCAATGGTTTTATCGGCGGTCTTATAATCAGGCTGATCCGAGCCATCCCCTTCGCAGTTCACCGAGACGGACCAGCGATGTGGCATTCCTGTAGACTGCCGCCCTTCCAGTTCGGTTGTGAAAATATTGAGGTTTAGGCAGGCATAATTGCCAGGAGTATCCGCTTCCAACCCGGCAGAATTATATCTTTCCGTCCAAGAGGTGACTACATCCAGCCCATCCCTACCTTTTACAATATCTCCGGGGACGAGCATATGGAATATTTTGCCTACCCGCGCCGTATGCCAGCCACTGTTTTTAAAGTGTTCCCCCAAAGTGATTCCTTTATTTCCCTGGTAACGACTATACATAAAAGATTTGCGCGAAGGAGCGCACAATACGCCTTGGCAATAGGCACGATTGAACACCACTCCCTGGCTGGCAAGCTTATCAATGTTGGGGGTTCTACAAACTTTGTTTCCATAACAGCCCAGTACGTTGGCCTTTAGATCATCGGAAACTATAAAAAGTACATTCTTAATCTTAGCGCCTGAAGTATTAATAGTGGATTGACCCGCTAATTTCCAATTTCCATGTACAATAAAGACAAAACAGATGGATACGATGTATTTCGTATTCAACATTATTGTGCTTCTTAATCGATTCATCATCGTGAAATATTGGATTTATTTAATCACTAGTTTCTCTTCAACTTACCATTGAAATTATACGTTCCGCCTTTGGCAGTATCAAATTCAATGACTTTATCTCCGTATTTGACCTTACACTTCTTACCTGCTTTTGATATAACCCGCAAGGACGTTAACTTTCCATTTTTCCAAGTAAAAGACAGTTCAAATCCTCCTCTGGCACAAACCCCTTCTATGGAACCATCCCCTAAATTAGAGGGCAATGCGGGCAAAATATCAATGCTATCCAGATGGCTTTGCACGAGCAATTCCACAATGCCTGCCGTTCCTCCAAAATTGCCATCAATTTGAAAAGGGGGATGTGCATCGAACAGGTTGGGATAAGAACCGCCTTTGGGTTTTCTGTCCGGATGCTCGGCAGGACTTAATAGATTATGGATTAGTTTATACGCATGATCCCCATCTTGAAACCGAGCCCAGAAATTGATTTTCCAGCCCAAACTCCAACCGGTTCCTCCATCCCCACGAAAGAGCAGGGACTGTTTTGCCGCTTTCATCAAATCCGGAGTACCTTCCCAGTTGATGTCTTTTCCGGGATGCACTGCCCATAAATGGGATACATGCCGATGTTTTTCCTTGGGATCGTCCTTATCCTGCAACCATTCCTGCAATTGGCCGTGCTTTCCTATTTGATTGGGAGCAATTTGGGGAAGTTGTGTTCTCAACTTACCTATGAATGCATCCTCTTGGCCAAGAATTCCTGCCGCTTCGATACAAATCCTGAATAAGGAACGTATAATCTGATGGTCCATGGTAGGTCCGGCGACCAAACCGCCTATTTCCGGGGAATTGGACGGGGAACTCACCAACCATCCTGTTTTTGGATTCTCTACAAGAAAATCACTATAAAATTGTGCCGACCCCTGTATAACGGGATACTGCTTTTTAAGAAAATCACGGTCTTGGGTAAATAGATAGTGTTCCCAAATATGGTGGGTAACCCAGCCCGATCCGCCCACCCATGTGCCAATGGAAGTCAAGTTTATGGGAGCAGTGGCTCTCCAAATATCCGTGTTATGGTGCAAGGCCCAACCGTTTGCATTATAATGTTCCTTTGCCGCTATTTGGCCGGTTACGGCACATTCGTTAATCAACCTTAAGAACGGTTCATGACAATCCGAAAGATTGGTCACTTCAGCAGGCCAATAATTCATTTCCGCATTAATGTTGGTCGTATATTTGCTTTTCCAAGCCGGATTTATGTCCTTGTTCCAAATACCTTGAAGGTTGGCCGGTTGCGTTCCCTCCCTACTTGAAGAAATCAATAGATATCGGCCATATTGGACATACAAGGCCAGCAACTGGGGGTCTTCCGGGTCTTTCCAGAATTGAAGAATACGCTCATCCGTAGGTACCTGTGTGCGACTTTGCCCATGAAATTCCAACTTGAAACGGTTAAAAAGGGATTGATATTCCTGAATATGCTTTTGTTTGACGGTATCATACTTCAAAGTTTTGGATTTTTGCAAGGCTCTTTTAATGTCCCGTGCAGGATTTCCACTAACATCCTGAAAGTTTACAAAGTTGGTATGGGCCGCTATATAAAGGGTGGCCGTTGTAGCTCCATTTACCTGTATATCCCTGTAGGTGGTTTGTAGTTTTCCATCGGTAACTACACGTAATCCGGCATAGCCATTCAACACACTTTCCTCCGGTTGATCGGGAAAAAAACGCTGTGGTTCCTTGGCAGGTTTAACAAACATTGTCTGTGTCCCGCTTTCCGTTACCAAGGATTTTTGAAGGTGCCTGGAATCCAGAAATACGGAAAAGTCAAGGGTACCCTTGGTGTCTGTTTTTAAATGGACCGCAATTACTTGATCGGGCTCACTTACGATTATCTCCCTGCTAAATTGAACCCCGTTTACCTCATAGTTGACCGAGGTTACTGCCTGCTCTATATCCAACTCGCGCTTATAGTTGGTATAGTTCTCATGATTTGGAAAGTTTATGATCAAGTCGCCAAAGGGCTGATAGGCCATTAGGGAACGTGGAGTACTCATAAAATCGGTTTCCATAAGGGCCATGGCCTGCCGCTGTTTTCCCTCAAAAAGTAGCCTACGTATTTCTGCCAAATGGGTATGGGCCCCTTTCATGGCGTAAGAGCGCGGTTTTCCGGTCCATAGGGTTTCTTCATTAAACTGGATATGCTCCTGAACTACCTTGCCATAGACCATTGCGCCCAACCGTCCATTCCCAAGAGGTAAGGCCTCCGTCCATTCTTCCGCAGGTTCATCATAAAAAAGTCGTAGGTCCGACTGCGCATTGACAACAAAAGAAAAAGCAATAAAAAAAGCGGTAAGGAGATTGTGCTTCTTCATTGTGACCATTTTAAGTGCTATGTCAAGTTTATACTGCCACATATATAATGCGTCTTTTGCGCCATGCCATTGTTAAAAAATAATTCCGTAGCTAAGGCTATGCAATGATTTTTTGCCTTGCCCTGGCACAAAATACCACTATAACCTATACGACAGTATAAGCCTGGCATAGCACTAGTTAGATTTGATTTCCTCTTTAGTTCCCCAATTAAGTACCCCTGCTTTATGGGCCCATTGTTTCCAAATGCCCTCCAGTTCCAACATTTTATCCGGCATTTTTTGGGAAAGATCATCGGTTTCAGTTCTGTCGGTTTCCAGATCGTACAGTTCCCAGTTGTATTCCGATTCCTTGTTCCACCTAGAGACCAATTTGTACTTGCCCATGCGCACGGCCTTATTTCCCTCATGCTCCCAAAAAAGAGGCCTTTCCTCTAATGGGTTGCCCTTAAAAACAGGAACCAGGCTTTTGCCTTCCAAGGGAATAATCGAATTGCCCTTATAGTTTTTGGGATAGAACGCCCCTGCCACCTCAACACAGGTAGCCATAATATCGATCAAATGTGAAGGTGCTTCCCTAAACGCATTTTTTTCCTGAATCCCCAACGGCCAGTGCACAATAAGCGGGGTAGAAATGCCGCCTTCATGTACCCAGTGCTTGTACATGCGAAATGGCGTGTTGCTGGCATTGGCCCAAGGTTTGCCATAACCCAAATAAGTGTTGTCGGCACCCGGTTTAAGCCCCTTGCCTACCAATACGGGCCTCCCATCACGGGTATATTTTGGAACCATGCCGGTCTGTAGTTCCCCTGGTGCCATAGGATTAATCTCATCGGCCATTACCGTTTTATCATGTGGAACAATTTCATCCCTAAATCCAAATTCCTCGGCGCATCCGCCGTTATCCTGTAAAAAGAAAACCAAAGTATTCTCTTTAATTCCCTTCTGTTCCAGGGTATTCATGATCCTACCGATACCCTGATCCATATTATCGACCATGGCCGCATATACTTCCATGAGTGAACTATACCATTCCTTGCGTTCAACATCCTCCCAATCCGGCACATCATCCTTTTCGGACAATTGCAAAGCAGCGGGAATCAATCCCATTTCCTTCATTCGGACAATCTTTCGTTCCCGCATTTTATCCCAGCCATCATCGAATTTTCCTTCGTATTTTTCAATATCCCCAGGTTTGGCATGCATGGGCCAATGCGCGGCGGTATAGGGCAGATATAAAAAGAAAGGCCGGTCAGTGTTGTGTTCTTCTATGTATTGTACAGCTTGGTCAGAAATGGCATCGGTATAATAGAAATCATCCCAAGGGGCAATATATTCGTTATCCCGACTTAGGGAACTAGGGTCATAAAAACTGCCGGCACCATGTATCGTTCCAAAAAACTTATCGAAGCCGCGCTGTAAGGGCCAGTTGTGTTTGGAAGGATTTGGGTCTTTGCCCCGATATTTGGTCACATGCCATTTACCGGACATATGGGTGGCATACCCTGCTTGTTTTAATACTTCCGCTATGGTCACGGCATTGTCACTCAAATCGCCGCGGTAGCCTCTCGTATTGTTATCCCACATCATATGGCCTATTCCCGCCTGGTGCTGATAAAGGCCCGTGAGCAAGGAAGCCCGGGTAGGACAGCAACGGGCCGTATTGTAAAACTGGGTAAAACGAAGGCCATTTTCCGCCAACCCATCCAAAACAGGGGTATTGATTTCACCCCCATAGCAGCCAATATCGGAATATCCCATATCGTCGGACATGATCAAAATAATATTGGGCCTTTGGGCCGTTTCCTGGTCTCGTTTTTCGGAACAGCTGGATCCCAACACACCATACAGCAAAACAATGACAATAGCGTACCGATTCATCTCAAAAGATTTTCATTAACAGAGCTATTATTGCTTTTTCAATTTTCCATTAAAAGCATATTCCTTCCCTTTTTTCGTTGGAAATTCAATGACTTTGTCCCCATACTTCAAGATGCACGGATTACCCGCTTTTGAAAGTACATTTACCTGTTTAAGCTTACCCTTCTCCCAGCTAAAGGAAAGTTCAAAACCTCCTCGGGCACATACCCCCGTAATGGTTCCTTCCGATAGTTTGTCCGGTAATGCCGGGAGAAGGTCGATTTTATTCAAATGACTTTGGATCAACATCTCCACAATACCGGCGGCACCCCCAAAGTTTCCATCGATTTGGAAGGGGGGATGGGCATCGAACAGGTTGGGGTATGAGCCTCCACCTATTTCACGCTGGGGTTCTTCCGCGGGACTCAAAAGCATATGGATCAATTTATAAGTGCGATTTCCCTCCTTAAAGCGTGACCAGAAATTGATTTTCCAACCCAAACTCCAACCCGTGCCCTTATCACCACGGAAAATCAACGATTGACGTGCCGCCTTCATCAAATCCGGAGTTTCTTCCCAATTGATCTCACTGCCGGGGTGAACGCCCCATAAGTGGGATACATGACGGTGTTTTACCTCTGGATCGTCCTTATCTTCCAGCCACTCCTGTAACTGACCCAACCTCCCGATTTGGTTGGGCGCAATTTGAGGGAGCATGGATTTCAACTTTGCAGCAAATTCCTTGTCGGTATTTAAAATCTCGGATGCAGAAATACAAATGTTGAACAGATTGCGTATCAGCTGATGATCCATAGTGGGGCCTGCCACCAAACCTCCAATTTCCGGGGAGTTGGAAGGGCTACTGATCAAATACCCGGTTTTTTCATCCTTGATAAGATGTTGCGTAAAAAACAGGGCGGCATCTTTCACTATTGGATATTTTTCCGCTAAAAAAGCCTTATCCTGGGTAAACTTATAGTGCTCCCAAATATGATCGCACAGCCATGCGCCACCGGTAACCCAAATCCCATGATTGGCCGCATTGATCGGGGCGGCACCCCTCCAAATATCCGTATTGTGGTGCAAGACCCAACCCTCGGCATCATAATGTTCTTTAGCCACGATTGCACCACTTTGCGCCACCTCCCCGATCAAGTCAAAAAGAGGTTCGTGGCATTCCGAAAGGTTGGTCACCTCCACAGGCCAGTAGTTCATTTCGGCATTAATATTACAAGTCCATTTACTCTGCCAAGCAGGATCCAGATCCTTGTTCCAAATGCCCTGGAGGTTGGCCGGTTGTCCCCCGGGCCTACTGGACGAAATCATCAGGTAACGCGCATATTGCACGTACTGTGCAATGAATTGTGGATCATCAGGGTCTTTCCAAAACGCATATATACGTTCATCGGTAGGAGTATTGCTTTTGCCATTATCCCCAAAATCCAATTGGAAACGGTTGTATAAGGATTTGTAATCGGCTATGTGTTTTGCCTTTACATCATCATACTTAAACTTGGGGTACTGCCTAGTATGCCAATTCACAAACCGCATGGGTCGTTCCGAAATATCCCTGAAATTCACAAAATTGGTATATGCCCCTATATAAGCGGTTGCCGAGGTAGCCTCGGAAATTGTTATCTTATCATAGGAGGGATTTATCTTGCCATCAGAGAAAACACGCATTCCCGCAGCACCGCTCATTTTACCATCCGCAACTTTTACGAACAGCACCTGTTTGTCATAATCGGTATCCACGGATTTTTGATAATGGGCCGAATTCAATCCCAAACTAAAATTCAATTTCCCCGGTTTGTCGGCGGTTATCCGCATGGCAATGACATCATCGGGCTTGCTCACAAAAAACTCCCTGGTATAGGTTACCCCATTGGCCACATAGGAAGTCCTGGCTATGGCGTTGTCAATGTTGAGTTCCCTTTGGTAGTTGGTGTAGTCCCTATGGTCCGGGAATTGCAACAACAAATCCCCGAACGGTTGATAGGCTTTTTGATGCAGGGGTTGGCTCATGAACTCTTTTGCGGCTAAGTCGTCGGCCTCTTTTTGTTTTCCTTCGGCCAATAATTGTTGAATCTTACGTAGATGTTTGTAAGCTCCCTTGTTGGAATAATCATGGGGCTCACCCGTCCACAGGGTTTCTTCATTGAATTGAATGCGATCCTCCGTTACCCCACCATAGACCATGGCCCCCATACGCCCGTTGCCTATGGGCAAGGCTTCTACCCATTTCTGGGCAGGGGCATCATAAAATAGTCTGTTGGCCGTCTGTGCCTCCACCATGAAAAGTGAAAAAAGCGTAATTATGCGCAATGTTGTTTTTAACTCTCTCATCCTACTTTGTTTTGCTATTGACTTACTGTAATTAAAATTTGGGCTCTTTAGACTATGTATAAAATGTTCCCTATCTATTATCCGCCTTAAGATTTTTTAAATTGATTCATAGTTTCCTTATCCAAATGTTCCGGTAACTGACTTCGTTCTTATGATCTTGCAACATCAGGGGAAGTTCGGGCTCACTTAATGAAAATGCTTTATTATGTGCCGCGGTAGGTTTGGTAACGGGTACATTGTTTTGTACAAGCACCCCATTGTGGAAAACCGTAAAGGAGCCTGACTCGATGAGCTCTTCGTCAGTATTGAATTTTGGCGCTTTAAAAATAATGTCGAACGCTTGCCATTTGCCAGGTTTGAGGGAGGCATTCACCAATGGCGGAAAATTGCCGTAGAACGCCCCCGCCTGTCCTTTGGGATTGGTTTCGTTCTGAAATGAATTCAGCACCTGGATTTCATATTTGCCCATAAAATAGATGCCGGAATTCCCGTTTTGTTGACCTTTTTTTCCCTGACGCGTATCCTTTGGCGGGGTTTTCCACTCTATATGCAATTGGCAGTCGCCAAACCTTTGTTTGGTTTGAATGGCCTTTGTTCCCGGCACCACAGTAAATTTTTTACCCGAGACTTTCCATTCCGCCGGTCCTCCCGTGACTACACTTATAAAAGTGTTGAGATCTCCGCCATCAAAGAGTACTAAGGCGTCGGAAGGAGCCTTCCCTTTTTTACCGGGCTGAATTACCGTAGGTTGCGGGGCCCATTCCTTCTTGTTTTTTTGGGCGGAAAGGGGTAAAAAGCTACATAAGAAAATGAGAAGCACGGCTACCGTATAACGCTTTATTCGAAATTCCATGGGTATCTTTTTAGTCGTTAGTTTTATTTGGTTGGGCTATTATTGGGTGGAGTAGTCCGGCGAGTTCCTTGGCCTTTTCGTTGTGTTCCGTGTACAAATTCGTGGATTCTCCCAAGTCATTGTCCAGGTTATACAATTGTGCGGGAATATCGAATACTTGCCCTTTTCCTTCTAGATACCAGGAGGAGAAACCCCCAGGCCCCGAATGATCTAGATATTTCCATCCGTCCTTGATGATGAAATAACTCTCTTTTTTAAATCCTTTCAAGACCAACTCCTTTCGTTCCGGCATTGTAGTGGTATGGCCCGTTAACTGATACAAAAAAGAGAAACTGTCCTTGCTTGAATTTCCGTTTGCTTCATACGATGTTATTTCCGCAAAAGTGGCCCATAAGTCCGTAAAGCAGGTAAGATGGGCATTAGTGGTATTGGGCTTCACCTTCCCAGGCCATTGCACGATAAAAGGCATACGATGCCCGCCTTCCCAAGCATCGCCCTTCATGCCTCTCAGGTTGCCCGTGGAACTGTGTCCATACTTTTGAGCATCCTCAGGATACCAAACCGGACCATTGTCGCTTGTAAACAGGATAAGGGTGTTTTCCAACTCGCCTGCTTCCTTAAGGTGGCTTATGAGGGCCCCAAAAGCGCCATCGGTTTGCGAAGTATAATCCCCATAGTCCCCAATAGGGGTCGTTCCCTTGTATTCTTTGTTGGGCAGCCAAGGGGTATGCGGCGAAGGCAAAGCAAAATAGAGAAACAAGGGGTCTTTAGAGGTTTCAAAATGGTCTGTCATCACCTCCTTTGCCTCTTCGGTAAGTTTATCCACTACATGTTCCATTCTAAATCCAGGGGCTATGGCCCCTTTTCTCCAGAAGGCCCCCTGTATGGGTGATATCCCCGGCGTATTATTCGCTTCGATAGTATCCGTGGGCTGTTCCACACATATTCCGTTCCTTACATAGTAATAAGGAGGGATATCCAGGGAAGCCGGCATGATGAAATGATAGTCAAACCCATATTCCCCAGGATTTCTTTGTAACACCACATTGGGCCGTGGTCGTTTTTCATCGATCATACCCTGGTGCCATTTTCCAACGACCGCCGTTTTGTACCCTGCTTTTTTCAATAAGGAAGCAATGGTTTCGGTACCCGGTTCAATAACGCCGACTTCAGTGGTACGGGTATTCCTCCATGGGTATCTCCCCGTTAATAAACCGTACCGCGATGGTACGCAGGTAGTGCCAGCAGCATGGGCATTTGTAAAACGCATTCCGTTCGCTGCCAACTGATCAATATTAGGGGTATGAATTTTAGAATCCGGGTTATAACACTCAGGATCTCCATAGCCCATATCATCGGTAAGTACGACAAGAATATGAGGCAAACGGTCTTTCTCCTGGGGTTTGTTTTGGTAGCACGCCGACAAAAGAGCCAGTCCTACCAAACCAAGGATTATATGTAGCATTTGCTTATGCATGTCAGCTTAAGGTGTTGTATTTATTATCGGGAGTTTTGCTCCGGTATGAAGTATCATTTTATCTAGTTTTCCTTTTAATTCCTTTACCTTTTCAGGCATTTCCATAGCCAGATCATGGGCTTCGGATACATCTTCCTTAAGGTTGTACAGCTCATATTCCGTATTTTGCCTATGCCGCTTAATGAGTTTCCAATCCCCGTCACGGACGATGCTGTAGGGCTTCACCTTACTCAACCTGAAATGTGGGAAATGCCAGAATAAACTCCGCTCTTTCAAGGGGTCGTCCTGGATGAGAAAGGGCCATAGGCTTTCACCATCAATTTCGCGATCAGGTAATTCTGCTCCGGTCGCGCTGGCTATAGTGGGAAATATATCCATGCTTATCACGGCCTCCTCCACAACTTTTCCCGCCTCCAGGTTCCCAGGCCAATAAAAGATTTGTGGAATGCGGATACCCCCTTCATATTCGAAACCTTTTCCTAGACGCAAGGGAGCGTTGTGGGTTGGCCCTAGCAGTCCTCCATTATCCGAGGTAAAAATGATGAGTGTATTCTGGGTAAGATTATTTTTATCCAGACAGGCCACAAGAGATCCGATGGCAGTATCCAAACTTTCGATCATCGCCGCATAGTTGGGTTTTGTTTGATTGGTCACCGGTTTGGTCTCATATTTTTTTATCAAGCTATCCTTGGCCTGTATGGGGGTATGCACGGCGTAAGGGCTCCAGTTAAGGAAGAAGGGGGCGTTCTTGTTCTTTTCAATAAAAGTGATGGCTTCATCCGCCTCGCGATCTACCAGGTACTCCCCTTCTTTTCTGGGTTTTAACGTGGGAATCCCATCGAGCTTTTTATTCTTGTAGGGATCAAAGTAACTTGGGGGTTGCCCAAAATCACAACCGCCGATATTAAAGTCGTAACCTTGCTCCGTGGGGTACCAGTCATCTTCGCCAAGATGCCATTTTCCAATGTGGCAGGTGGTATAGCCTAAAGGTTTTAACAATTCTGCGATAGTCACCTCATCCCTTTCTAGAAACAACAGATTTTTAGGACATTGTAGCCCTTCCCTTTCCTTGCTATACCCTGTTGGATTCTTGCCATTGACCACAATACCTCCTTGAAATCGCGGTATTATTACATTGGTAATTCCTGTACGGGACGGATAACGGCCGGTCTGAATGGCCGCCCTTGTTGGGGAACATACCGCGCTGGCAGCGTAGGCATTGGTAAAGCGTACGCCCTTATTGCTTAAGTTATCGATATGCGGGGTTTCGTAATAGGTGGATCCGAAACATCCCAAATCTGTCCACCCCAAATCATCTACTGTAATAAGAATAATATTCGGTTCTTGGGCCAAGGGCTTTTCCATATAGGAAAGTCCTAAAAAAATTAAAATACCAAGAAGAACGAGTGGTTTGGCCCATACGTAAAGCATCCGTATCCCACTTTTATCACCTTGGCCCATTGCAAAAACCTCCCAAATCCGTTTCATCATCATTTCCCTACAAAATCCACATACACATAATAAGCCCCCCACTCTTTATTTCCTTCATGACTCGCTGGATGTTCAAAAGTGGTTACCATATCGTACAGCCCTTTTTCAAGATTTAGTTCGAGTACTGCATGGGTCGTTTTGACATCGAGAGGTATTGTGGCTCTTTCCCCTCCTATTTCAACCGTTGCGCGTACGGCCTCTATGGGCCGTGGTTCTTCCCTTGGATAATGGCGCAGTTCAAACCTGTACTGTCCGTTACGGGCCACTTCCACCTTCCATTTGCCCTGCTCCGTCCGTTTAGCCAGTGCCTGTTGTGGCCAAGGATGGCCCCCTTGGTACCAGTCCATTCCGTTGAGACGGGTCCTCGGCGCTTCTTCAGCACCCAGAACATGGGCGGACAATACTAGTTTTTCGGGAGGGAGGGAATTCCAGAAATCCTCATATACCTCGGTCAATTCATTGACAAGATCCGGATGTTTTGAAATGACATTCTTGGTCTGTCCGTAATCGTCCTTAATGTTGTATAGTTCCTTGCCATCTACCAATCGCCACTTTTTGTATTTCACGGAAACATTGTCCCATTTATACCTTTCCCTTTTTCTAGGACACTGCACAACAAGTTTTCGATTGGCATCCCAGCTTCCTGGGCCTCCTATAAGCGGGACCAGACTTTCCCCATCCAGATTGGATGGTCTTTCCAGCTGGCAAACGTCAAGGATAGTGGGCAATACATCCACAATACCGGTCAACTCCGACCTATCGCCGGGTTCAATTTCGGTAAACTTTGGATATTGCACCATACAGAACACTTGGTGTTTCTCATCATATTGAACACCCCGCTTAGTGCCCTCCCCTGCCCTATGGGTCACCCCTCTATCGTTTACCCCTTGATCGGATAGTACAAAGAGCAGCGTATTTTCCTTTAGGCCACTTTCATTCAAATAATCTAAAAGCCTTCCCACATTGTCGTCCACATTTTCGATCATAGACCAAATGGGCAAGAATTTTTCATTGGTTACCCCACGTTCCTTAAGCCGTTTTCCAGTCTCAGGATGAAGTTGGGTCGGGAAATGGACCGCAGGGGTGGAGATAAAACAGAAAAAGGGGTTTTCACGGTTTCGTTTCATAAAATCGATTCCCTGATCAAATAGCACATCGGTGGAAAATCCCTTGGACTTTACATACTGTCCGTTATGGGTGTAGGTGGCATCTATATGTCGATTTCCATAATAATCCTCCAACTGGCTCACCCCGCCGCCTCCATGAATAAAATGCTCATCAAAACCCCGAAAATCCGGGGTATATGGATGCGACATACCCATATGCCATTTCCCAAAAACGGCGGTTTTATATCCGGCAGATTTAAGCATATTGGCCATAGTCTTTTCATTCCTATGAAGTATGGAAACCCCACCTACCGTATTGTGGACACCGGATCGTAGGGCATAACGCCCCGTTAAGAGTGCTGCGCGACTTGGGGAGCAAAAAGGGGGTGCGTTAAAATCGGTAAAATTCACCCCGGTTCGGGCCAGGTTGTCCATATGCGGCGTCCGTACCACCGGGTGCCCATTTCTACTTAGCTCATAGTACCCTTGGTTATCAATGAGAACCACCACTACATTGGGTTGTTTATCCTGACAGAAAACCTGTAACCCCACAAAAACCATTAGTATGGTTAGTAGTATATTTTTTTTCATTGTATTTGTTTTTGTGAACACCAATGCCACCTTTGCTCTCTTAATAGTACTATTTTGAGTCATGAATCTTTGAATACTCCAGGGTATTCCAGACCAAATCCCCATTTTCCAAACTCCAGTCATTTCCAAAATAACCTGCGGCTTTTACCCCTTTATAATCGGCATTGTACAGCTCTGGCGAAAAAATGATAAAATCAGGATAGCCCGTTCCGGAAATGAAGTACCTATTGGGCATGGCTGAACGGAAACCCTTCATCCCCGTCCCGGTAATCACGCCCACCGAGGCTGTAGCACTGTCTTTTCGCGGACGGATAAAATAACCGCCCCACTGATCTCCTTTTAATGTCCTGCCATCCAGGGTCAGTTTCCCACGCTGCACCTGGATGGGACTGTCCTTTATTAAAAAATCCCAAGCTGCATTGGTAGTGGAGTTCCCAATAAGAATAACGGAACGGTCCTTATAGTCCCGCGCCAAAAATTCCTTGTCCGAAACAATATCAATAGAACCGTTTCCACGATAGTAAAAGGTTTCCGCATCATATCGGGCCTTTTGCCTGGACCATTCATTTTCGGCTTTTGTTCCCTTGGTCGAATACACAAAAACCATGTGATTCCTGAATGCATCCTTGAAGTTACCGTACCGAACGGGGTTTTTGGGATACGTATGGGAAGGCTGCTCGCCCAAATTCCATTTGCCATCGGTTTTGTGGAACCAAGCTTCCTTGCCGGCATATTCGGAAAGGTCAAAAGTTTCCAAAGAATCTATCCGTACACTTACGGTATCCGCACCCGCCGTATGTCCCAAATCGATTTTAAAAATTCCTAGGTTTTCGGTAGCTACTTCGATTTTACGGTTTTTGACCACACTGAGCTTTTCCCTCCTTTTTTGTCTTCGGCTCAATATATTTTGGTTCACCTTTACCCTGCTGAATTCAAAGGGCTTCTCCTGTTGGTATAGGGTGATAAATCGTGTAGTACTGGATACGCCCGGGCTGGCGGTAGTAAATTCAAATTGGTCCACATCACCATTTTCCGGAATACTATGCCACTTAAAGTAATCGAAGATCATATGATGGTCCATCCCGAAGGTATGTCCTCTTCCTTTATGTTCAAAATAGGCGAAATCCGGATGAAAATCACCCAAATAGTCCCGCATAAATCGGGCTTGGGCCGTGGGCACATTGGTATCCATATCCCCATGATGAATGCTTATTCCATAATGCAAATAATTGCCTCCCAGCTCCAAGGTATGGCTGGAATGGCTTGCCCGGGTAAGCATTTTTTCCATCGGGGTAGGTTCCGCAATATCCTTTTTACCACCATACGAATAGAACGAATACCAGCCTGCTAAGGGAGCAATGGCCGCCCATCTACCCGGAAAAGTGGCTCCTATTTGCCAAGTACCATGACCTCCCATGGAATGCCCTTTTAAATAGGTGTGCTTTGGGTCGGTACCATACATTTTTTCCGCCAGGCCCAAGACCTCCATGGCATCCCAACGCCCCCAATCTTCCCAATCGAACCCGAACTTGCGCCTATTGGTCGGGCTCACCACATGTCCCCAATCCTTAGGTTTATAGGTCCCGGCCATTCCCTTGGCCTTCACCCCTGCACCGTGAAGTGAGAGAAACATGGCCGGTTTTACCCCCTCCGGGATATTCCCCGGCCGTACCGCAAAATATTGTACGCTTCCATCAATTCCTGAAATAAAGGTCCTTACATGCCGATCTGCAGGCTCAACAATATCTAGGCCAACCGTGGTCCGGTCGAGCAGCCTCTGCCCATTGTATAGCTTCACGACAACCTCCTTCTTCCCTTTTACGCTTCCTCCATCATGTAAGGTAAAAGGCATTTTTCTACTGGTCATAGCGGTAATGGATGGTAGTTTGGATTCCCGCCTGGTTCCATCTATTTCGGAAACCATTCGCAGATTGTCCAATGTTTTGTCCGTGGCGTTAATTACCCGGATACCGGCCCATTTATCATCGCTTTCATGGGTCATTAAATCAGGGAGGGTCATATCCCGTTGCGTTAAAAAAATGGATTCTTCAACAGGAAGCAGTTGAATCCCGATGCGCCCTTGTCTTCCCCCTTTGATCAGAAAGGTGTTTTCCCCTTTTTTTAGTCGTATGGGATGTAGCACCCATTTTTTGTCATAGACATCCCCTCCCCTGGGAACCCCGTTGACCAAAATTTCCGAATGGCCCGATACTTCGAGAATACGCGTTTCCGCCTTAGGGGACTTGTAGGTTAAAAAAAGGTAGCCACCCCGGGTTTTTTCACTTTGGAATATTCC
>JBCBSN010000098.1:0-15063 GCA_039819225.1 Bacteroidota bacterium
TAAGCCAATAATTACACTGATTATAGGTTGTATCTAATTTGGTGATAATCAATTCACCCCATTGATTGCGTACTAAGGCTCTCAACTTTTTTACCCCCTCGTTTATTTATTTTGTAATGCATAAAATACCTACGTATTTGTTCATTTTGCACATATTTTTTCTCAATATGTCATATGCACAGGATTATACGATACGCGATATTTTTATAAACACCAATGGTGAATCCCATAAGGACATTAATGTAATACAGACCGATAATGATGGCTTTCTATGGTACTCTACCTATAATGGAGTAGTAAAGGATTTTGAGACCCACAATGTACTATCAACGTTTATGGATGAAAACGGGGATAACCCGCCCAAAATAGGATTCACAATTTTTATTGATAACCAAAAGCGGATGTGGGTTTCGACCCTAACCGGAATTTTCGTATCCGAGAATAGTTTGGACGACAGTTTTAATCGTATAAGATTCAAACCGTTTTTAAGAGGAGAAAATCTTTCCGGAAACTCCTATATTGAAGATTGTGATGGGAATATATGGATTGTTGGGACGGACAATATCATTTTAAAGGTCGATCCTTCCTTTGCAGTGGAAGAATATCAAATTGAGTCCCTTAAACCGACCTACGCCCTAACCGACTATTATAAACGGGAGTTTTTGTTTTTTGAAAAAATAATCGATTGTGATAAAATCCTATGTAGGCAAGGACGCAAATTATTCATTCTCGAAAACGGGGAGACCCGTTTAATTGCAGATTTTACTTCCACAAAAAATTATGAAATGATAGATTATTTCCATCCCGAATGGACCTTCAATGGCGGGGACGGAATCCTCATTACCCCGAATGGGGAACTCCTGCCCAAATCCAAGGAAATCAAGTACACCTATAAAGGAAAAGTCTTTGAAAGCCATTTTATCGAAGAACTGGATATACAGGTAACCGATCTGCCTTTTCAGGAAATGATCCCCATTACCGAGGACGGCAATCCGATACTAAAGGATTATGCCGACCTAATCGGCATCGACGGCCGTGGAAAAATTGTTTCCCTGTATAAAATGCTGGAAAAAAACGGGAACTACCAGCTAAGAAAAACGTACGAAATTCCATTTTCCTATTGGGTCGAGGATTTGGTCATCGATAAAAATGACGTCATTTATGTCAGCAGCTTTGATCGGATTAGCAAAATAAAGTTCAGTCAAAATCCCTTTGATAGGATTCTATATGAGGATGGGAAGCGTATTATAAGCACCAGAGGATTGATGGAGCTTCCCAATGAGACAGTACTTGCCGCTACCTATTCCGGGGTATTTAAGATTACGCCTTCCGAAAATGATTACAACCAAACTCCTTTTATAACGGAAAATGTTTTTCCTCAGTTGGCTTCTTTTAGGTCATTGGTAAAGGCCAGCGACTCAACGGCGTGGGGCGTGGGTGAACATCGCATGATTATTGAAATAGATTTTCTTTCAGAAAGAATTATCGGGAAGCACCATTTCAAAAAAGACTGGGAATTGGGACAATTGCGATACTATGATGTCCTAAAATCCTCGGACTCCACCCTTTTGTTAGCCAGCAATTTTGGCCTGCAGGAATTCGATTTCAAACAGAAGAATTTCCGTGAACTGCCCATTCTCCCGGTTGACAATAATAGGGAACTTTTTATCCGGGACCTTCATAGGACCACGGACAGACTCTATATTGGGACAGATGAAAACGGGATTTTTATTCAGGATCTGGATTCCAAGGGTTTTTTGCACCTAAACAATAAAACGGCCCACAATGGATGGACCCTCCTAACCAATAGGGTCTATACCATTCTTACGGACCAACAGGAAAATTTATGGTTGGGTACCGATAAAGGGGCGATGTTTTTGGACAAGGACCTGAAAAGCGCAACGGTCATCAACGCAACCGATGGGCTCACCAATTTAAACGTAATCGGGATTTTGGAGAGTGCCAATGGAAACATCTGGTTCAGCACCTATGATGGGCTGTACCGCTATGAAAAAAGCTCAAAAAAAGTGACCGCTTTTTATAAAGAGGACGGGCTGACCTTTAACGATTTCAACCAAAATGCATATTACAAAACCTCCAACAACACCCTGTTCTTCGGGGGGGTAAGGGGGCTGGTCGCCTTCGACAGTATCGATGATCCTGCCCGATCCCGGGACATCAGGATGTTCCCTACCAAATTCGAATACTACGATGCGGATACCGAAAAGGACATGGAGCTCTACGCCACGAACGCGGGACGGTACGATTTTGACCTGCCCTACTTCAAAAATTCGTTCTCGATAACCTATAGCATTAACGATTGCTACAATACCGAGACCAACAAATATTCTTACAAATTGGAAGGTTTGACCGAGAACTGGGTAAATTTGGGGAGCCAGACCACCTTGAACCTGTTGTCCATACCCCCGGGGGACCATGTCCTGAGAATCAAGGGGTCCAACCCCGCAGGGGTCGAATCCTCCAACGAACTGCGCTATGATATCCATGTGGCCCAGGTATTCTACAAACGGCCCTGGGTCCAGGCGGCTACCGTACTGTTCCTCCTAGGCCTAGTGGCATTGGCCCTACACAACCGTTCGGTACGGCAACAGAAGGACAAGATAAACAAGTTGAAACAGCGGTTCTTTACCAATATCTCCCATGAGATACGGACTCCGTTGACACTCATCCTCGGAACCCTGAACAATTTGCTAAAGGGAGATTTCAGCGCCGAGGAACAAAGACAACTGGCCACATTGAAAAGCAGTACCGGAAGGTTGAACAACCTGGTGAACGAACTGCTCAACATCAGAAGGTTGGAAACCGGTAACACAAAACTGAGAATGAGCGAGAACAACCTGGTCCCTTTCGTCCATGAGATCTTCCTGGCATTTTCCCAACAGGCCATCGCCAAAGGTATAGGGTACGAATTCAAAAGTTCACGGCCCCATATCCCCGTCTGGTTCGACAAGACCCAGTTGGAAAAGACCGTTTACAACCTTCTCACCAATGCCTTTAAGTTTACGGCCGCCAACGATACGATCACGGTAGAGGTCGCCCAAAAGGATGGGCATGCGCACATACAGGTAGATGACTCCGGACAGGGAATCCCGGAGGACAAATTACAGCATATCTTTGAACGGTTTTATCAAAACGAGGATTCCATATCGGAGAATCTGGGGTTTGGTATCGGGCTCTCCATTTCCAAGGATATCGTGGAACTCCATTCAGGTAGGATCGAGGTTAAAAGTACGCTAGGACAAGGTAGCTGCTTTAATGTCATATTGCCGCTCGGAAATAATCATGTGGATCCGTTGCACATTGTAGAATATCAGAACGAAGAGGAATTTATGGACATCGAAAATGGGGCTGCTACGGACAAGGTTCCTGTTCCCATGGATAAGGAACTATCAAATTCACTCGTCCTTATAGTAGAGGACAATCAGCACCTGCAGGAGTATTTAAAGATACTATTGTCCAAGGACTTCGAGGTCCTTGTGGCACCGGACGGAAAAATTGGCCTGGAATTGGCCCTGGAGTTATGCCCGGATCTTGTCATCAGCGACGTAATGATGCCCGTAAAGGACGGGGTCACGCTTTGTTATGAACTGAAGACCAATATTATGACCAGCCATATCCCCGTTATCCTCTTGACCGCCAGGGCAGCGGTGGAAAACATAATGGAAGGATACGAGACCGGAGCGGACGATTACCTCGTGAAACCCTTTGACGAAGAAGTCCTTAGGATCAGGATCAAAAATCTGCTGAGCAATAGAAAACAACTCAGGGAAAAATACATCAACGAGGGACTTTTGCACCCAAAGGAAATAACACTTACTTCCCCGGATCAGGAATTCCTCGGCAAGCTGAACGCCATCATCGAGGAGAACATTGAAGAGCCCGAGTTCCAAATGGATCGATTGGCCCTGGATATGGCAATGAGCCATTCCAGCATCTATAAGAAGCTCAAGGCGCTCACAGGAATGACTATCATTGGATTCATCAAGGATTTTAGGCTTAGGCGTGCAGCGCAAATGTTGGAGCAGCACAAGTTTTCCATAACTGATATCAGTTTCATGGTAGGGTACACGGACAGAAAACATTTCAGCCAGGAATTCAAAAAGAAATTTGGCAGAACCCCTTCCGAATATGCCAAAGAGCATCTAGACGAGACCTGATCTGATTAGGAACAAACTCTCTATCCCATAGTGGATCACGGGTAATTGCCGGTTCGGGTGGAATATCGGCCAATTTATAAAAACAACCCCGGCCGTATCCGTTTTCGCGGAAAACCGCAAACGGGCCTTCTTACCATCTGTAAGAATAGCATGGAACGTTCCACGGGAAAACTTTTGGCGGACTCGGGAATGAGCGACAAACCAAAAATAAGAGGCGGCCATGGCAAAGTAGATGACGTAGCCGTTCAACCATGACTTTGACCCCTTCATCCCATCTACAGAATAGCGCCGTTCTAGACCAAGGTATGTCCCTAATCATGGTATCGAAAATTCCCTAATTTACGAAAACACCCCCCCTTTTTTAAGGATTACGACAGCACGACATTATAAAAGTGAACGTAAATTTACTACCGAAAGAACTTCCCCCTGATCAGGTTCCTGATTAAGACGATAACCACCACAAGAAAAAGTCCCTAATACGAAGAATAGGATTCTTCATTAGGATATAGGTAATCTTATCGAGGAAACCGGCCTACTAGACAACCGAAAATAAGGAATACAATTATTAATCGATCATAAAGCATTATATTATGAACTCCTCTTAAAAAAGCATCGTGTACAAAGTGACCGCCCAATCCATTTATTCAGGATAATGAAACTTTTACCTACTTGGTTTCAAGGTCATGCAAGACACCCGACGTCCACCCCCGTATGGAACGATATTTACTAGCAAACCAACCCAAACCCTTATCAACCATGAATTACCTTGAATTAAACGATGCCTTAAAAAAGGCCAATGTGAACTTTAGCGGCGTGGATCGCTTTGCCTGTAGCAACAAACTCAGCCAAGTCTTTATCACAGAGGGCATTATCGACATCCTGATATGGAAATACAATGTCCAAAACAATGATTTCAAGCTTATTAGCTCTAATTTCGGGTATACCGCCATCACGAGCTCACAGTTCAAAAAATTCCTTGATTCCGTCAAACCCTGTTTCCTGGAATACTTTACCGATTTCCTGGCATCGTACATCAAGTTCCTAACGCTGCGCGAAAACATAAAAAACTATAGCAGGTATCAGTTCCAAAGCTTCGTACCCATTAGGTTGGATACGGAGGGATACTATTTCTCCACCTTATATGTCATCTCCGAGATAACCGAGACCAAGGGCCTTGAACTGCACTTCCTGTTGATTCCCTTGAAAAGGCATACGGACGAGCCCATTACCTTTAACGTCTTAAAGGACGGCAAAAAGGACTATCCGCTGACAGAACAGCTCAAGGGCAGGATAGCGTTCTCCCTGGAAAAAATCCTGACCACCGAGCAGATCGATATCTTCAATTTGCTGCTCAAGGGGTATTCCTACAAAAAGACCGCGTTCTATCTGAACAAAAAACCGGACAACATCCTGAAGTACAACCGTAGGATAAACCATAGGCTGTCCTCCCATTTCGATATCGATTTCGATTCGGCCAACGATGCGGCCAGATACTATAGAAATTGCTTCCTGTCGGAATAGGGCCCTCCCCGAGACCACCGCTTCCAGTATACGGGACTCCATTTCCCCGTACAACGGAAGTAAAAAGGATGTCCGTACCCATTTAGCTGCCGCTATTCACATTGGGTACGGATCCCCCAGATCAATGTCCCCGATACATCAAATCCGTTGGTAAAGCCCTTTGCTAGGCGTAACGGTAGAAGGCACGATCAAAAATGAGGCCCTAGATACCCCCATTACCCTGAAAGGCCAACCGAAATTCCGGGGCCGGTCAACGATTTTTTTGAACAGCTGATAGAATAGGTCCCCATGATGTCCCAAAGCGGGACACCCCAACATCCCTCCTTGCCCTTATTTTGATTATCCGTAATTGCCCGGAAGCCGCAAAATCCCCGCCAGAGAATGTTCTTGTGAAGGACCGGTATGAAAAATCTTTTTAATCGAAGTTAATATAGCCATGAGAAAAAAATGTTACAAAGTCGCCGCCATCAGGGAAGGAGCCTTAACCATTTCAGGTCATGGCAATACCCTGCAATGGAAAAAAGCTTCGGTACTTTCCGATTTTCATACCTCCTGGGATTATGGAGAAAAAGATCCCCTCACCTTAAAAGCGTTATGGGACGATATGTTTTTGTATTTCCGTATCGAAGTCGAAAATACTAGGGCATATCTGGACAGCCCTCTTCACCATTCTGAGGGCATTGGAACCCCGGATAGGGTAGAACTCTTTTTTAGGTCAAATCCCACAAGTCAGTATTACTGCATAGAAATAAATGCCAAAATCCCAACGATTAATTTCAAAACCATTCCATTCCCTTATACGAAATTCGACTTTGATTGGAGTTGGCCCAAAAACGAAGTATTGACTGAATCAAGGGTTACGGATTACGGATATACGGTCGAGGGAAAAATTAGCATGAAATCGCTTAAGGAACTTCATTTGATACAAAACGAAATGCTACAAGTGGGCATCTACAGGATCCATTATATACAAAAGGACCATTTCGATTATTGGCCTATAGGCACTACCTGGGTGGAATCGAAATCAAAAACTTCGGATTTTCATTTCCCTTCATCCTTTGGAATTTTTCTCCTGGACAAAGAAGTGATTTAAACTTTTTCATATTGGCTAAAAAATTGCCGTTTTGTGCCCATATCTTGTCTTTTTCTCCCTCCGTAGCCCTGCTATGCAGCTCGAAAAAGCCTGCCCGTTCCGTTCAGGCGGGCCTTCATCTGGGCACAAAACCATTAATTTTCGCTTCAATCCAAAAAGTTTAAATCACTTCAAAAACGGGATTTGATAAAACCACTAATACCGCATTAAAGGAGCCAAGCGAACACAAGGTTAGCCGTATACAATGATAAACAATGGATTCCCTGAATTTGCGGACATCATTCCGAACCAGGTTTTGCACTAATCTTAGCGCCTGTTCGGGAATTCGTCCATTGTTTTCTTATGCCCCTTTTTGCCGGGCCATCACTGCATCCGGCTCCTCGCTCCAAGGCCAAATCATTGGACTTCTTACTTGGCCTTCTTACTTGGCCTTGTTAAAATTCTTGTTCGTAGCTTGGGCTATGCTCATCGGTGACCCCATCTTGTCCATAGCTCCCGCTATGTCGTGCCGCGTCCCACGATAAAAATGGCCTATGATAATTCCAATCACAAATTCCCAAACAGGCTCTTAAACAAATAGTGGATATTCAGCATCATTGCCCTTCAGAGAGGAACGGACCGCACCTCTATCAAGTCTAGCATACGGACGGCCCAAGAATAGGGGACCATGTAAAAGGAGTGATTTAGGGCAAAGACCAAGGGTATGGAAGATACCCGTTCCATTACAGTTCGTTTGGCCAAAACTTCTCCAGACACTTCCCTATTTGTATGGGACAAAGGTACGGTTATGAAAGATGTGGGGCAGTCCACGCCATTTTTGGCATAACCCTCCGAATTTCCGAGGTCGATCGTCGAAATTTTTAGGTAACTGATGGAATAAGTTGCCCGGATGTCCCAAGGTAGGACATTTGATGATTCTATTTTGCTATTACTTTGATTTCCAAATAGAAAGAATAGGAGTGTGCCCATTTTAAAACCCAAATCCTTACAACAACCTACCTATGCTTTCTTATTTGAACAATAAGCTTTGAATTTAAAACAATCAATCATGAAAAGACCAAAAATTTCAAAGGGTAATTGGCTATTAACGGCCCTACTGATCTTTACCATCCATTGCATTAATGCGCAATGTGACGCTTCGAACTTTACGGTAACCCCTACTGCCGGGACCTGCTTTGCCAATGCAAGCATTGCGGTGCAGGTACCGGGAGCTATCAGTTGCAACAATTGGGTAGCTATCCTCACCCATCCGGACAATTCCCAAACTACACTCGCGATACCCCCAAATGGCGGGCCGGTCGTATTTGGGTCCTTGGCCGCCGGGGACTACGCCATTAACCTGTTCAACGGTATAACCACTATTCCCTACGCTTCCAATCCAGTAAGCGTTACCAGTACCTATACCAATATGGAGATTACCAGCAGCCAAACCGAAAATACCTGTGGCCTAACGGATGGTTTATACGACTCGGTCAACCCGGATGGTACCCTGACCATAAATATAAATAATGGAGGCCTTGGACCTTTTCGGTACGAGATAACCACCAGTTTAGGCACGCAAAGCTCTGGCCCCACTTTCAATAGAAGCCACACTTTTACGCGTATGCCGGATACCGGTGAGGAAGTTTCATTTACGGTTACGGACCAGGCAAGTGGCAATCCGGGCTGTTCAGTGAGTTCCACCCAAACCCCCACATTAATTCGGCACCTCAACTTTCCAATCCGATATCAGCAGTTTGCCTCTTTCCTTACCAGGGATTGTTCAACAGATTGTGATACCTGGACCGCACAATTCTCAGTGGGTAGCTTTCCTCCCAAAAGAGACGTTCTACTGCTACCTGGAAACGCCACAATTAGTATAAATGGCGGGGCACCTCAACCCTTTGACTCTGCCGTGGAATTTCCTGGCGGAGTGCGTTTTACAGCCAAACTTAAGCCCGGGCAGAATTTTGTCCTCCGTTTTAATGATGGATGTAATGAAATTTGGCAAGTTGATCAAGCGCCTCACTTCAATGATGCACATTTGGAGGGAACCACCACCGTAACGACCGATCCAAGCACATGTTCCTCTTCCGTTCAGTTTATCCCCGACTTCGATGACGTAGGTACCCTAAGTTTTTGGTCTCGCAAGAATTTTTGTGAAACCCTTACCAATTCGCTAATGGAACGGGAGGTTTCTCCTGGAAATTGGGTCGTCGTACCATTTTCGCCGCATCCTGCCGGTGGATGGGAACTCCCGGGGGAAGGAAGGTATCGATATACCGCTGAGGATGTCTGCCACTCTGCGCAGTATGCGTTTGATGTAGTGGTACCTAGCACTAATTTCTATGAAAACTACCAACTTGCGGAGGGCCTTAGCCTTTTGGAGGGGACCAGCAGTATCCGTATCGACGATTTTTACAGTTTTGTAGACGGCACCATTGAGATAACGCCCGTACCGTTCACCCCCCAGATGACCATTAATCCAGCGCATCCTTTTGATCTTGCTGGGAGCTATACCATAGATTTTCCAATTGTTATTCCTCACAAGCCCAACCGTAGAATTGGAGATTTGCCTCTTGGTGAATATGAAGTAACCATAACCGGCGGTTGTGGAAGCACCTTTACCGACACCATTGTACTTCAAAATCCTACACAATACAATCCGCAGATCAGTGTGGATGTCAGTTGTACGAATTCAAATACGATAAGGTATAATTTGGGAACTGTCAACGCCCCCTATGTTGGCTATCTAATTCCTGACACCCAGTTATGGACCGCTGATGGTGTGTCTGTAGATTCAACCCCGACGGATCATGAATCAGGTTCGTTCAATAACCTTCCTTCAGGGGATTATATTATCCTTTGTCGCCGTAGCGTTGTAGGGGGTCCTGACCATAGTCCTCCTCCTCAACAATACTCAGCGGCAACGGGTAACGAACCTGGAATAAGGGAATATCGGATCCCAGTTACCATTCCTCCGTATCAGGATATTACAGTGAGTACCGAATCTGCGTTTTGCGGTGTAAATTCGGCTACGGTAACGGCCCAAGTCAACAGTGGAACGCCAGTGTATCCTCTGACCTATCAATTATTTAGTTCAAGCGATCCCGGCACGCCTCTGTCGACCTATACGGCAAACGATTCTGGAGATGCCTCGGCAACCGCCCATACCTTTGGCATTGCGGTAACCACCGGTGATTACTTTGTTCGGGTATCCTCTCCCTGTTATTCCGTGGATACCAGCGTTTCCGTAAATACAGTACAACAATTTCAGATAGCGACGGACAATGATAACTTTTGCCCGGGAAGTATGGCCATGCTCTCCATTCCCCTCCAACCTTTCGCCTGGGACATCACCTGGAGCGATGACCAAGGGAACACTTTGGGTACGGGAGTAAGTCAAATACAGCTAACGCCTTCCGCAACTACCACCTATACCGTTTCATATGCTTCCAAACCTTCGGCGAGTTGTCCAAGCCCTACGCCGTTTTCGGACGATATCACAATAACGGTAAATCCCCAGCCCACGGTACCTGTTCTTACGGGCAATACTGCCGTATGTTCCGGCGGGGATGCCATTTTTACCATAAGCGGAACCCCGGGGGAAATCGTTACGTATTCGGGAAGCGTTTCCGGAACGGCCACCATTGGAGCTGGCGGAACCGTGGACATTCCGGTTAACGGAATAACAACGGATGCCACCCTTAACCTTACGTTAGTGGACAATGGTATCTGTCCGTTGCCCCTAACGCTAACGGAAACCGTAAGTGTCAATGCCCTCCCAGTGATTACGGTATCGAGCATGCCTGCTTGCTCCGCGGATTTATTGACCTATTCCCTTGAAATCTCAACAAGTGCAAGCACGGTCAATAGTACTTCCGGTACGGTGAGCAACATTTCAGGGGATACCTGGACGATTACGGATATCCCGGCCAGTACCGATATAACCCTTACCGCTACGGACACCAATGGCTGCGTTTCCAATAGCGCCATTACCGCACCGGACTGCAGTTGCCCTATAGTGAACGCGCCGGTTAGCGGCGGTGATATGGCCTATTGTGCCGGAACGACCATACCGACCCTTATGGCGGCCATCGGTGCTGGTGAAACAGTGGACTGGTACGACGCCCCTAGTGGAGGGAACCTATTGGTAAGTAACAATGTTAATCATATACCTGTGGTACCTGGTACTTACTATGCCGAGGCCCGCAATACCACCACAAACTGTACGAGCACCACACGTACGCCCGTAACTGTGGTTGAAAACGCATTGCCGACGGTGACCTTTGGTCCCGTGCCAAGTACCTGTATAGATGCAACGGTGACGGATTTAACTTCTTTAGCCAGTCCAGCGGGAGGAACGTTCTCCGGGACGGGGGTTACCGGGAACAGTTTCGACCCTGCTGTGGCTGGTATTGGAACACATACCCTTACCTATTCGTATACGGACGGGAACGGATGTGCCAACACCGATACCACAAGTATCACCGTAAATACCCTCCCTACGATTTCGGTATCAAGTGCCCCTAGTTGTTCCCCGGATTTGTTGACCTATTCCCTTGAAATTTCTACCAGTGCAAGCACGGTCAATAGTACCTCCGGTACGGTGGGCAATATTTCCGGGGATACTTGGACCATTACTGGCATATCTGCCGGTACCGATATCACCATCACGGTTACGGATGCCAACGGTTGCGGTACCCTACTGCCCGTTACGGCACCGGACTGTAGTTGCCCCGTGGTGAACGCGCCCGTTAGCGGCGGTGATATGGCCTATTGTGCCGGAACCACCCTACCGACCCTTATGGCGGCCACTGGTGCTGGCGAAACAGTGGACTGGTACGACGCCCCCAGCGGAGGGGTGCCGTTGATAAGTGGCAATGCCAATTATGTGCCCCTTGCGCCCGGCACCTACTATGCCGAGGCCCGCAATACCACCACAAACTGTACAAGTGCTACCCGTACTCCCGTAACGGTAGTTGAAAACGCCTTGCCAACAGTGGCCTTTGGCCCTGTGCCGAGTACTTGTATAGATGCAACGGTGACGGATTTAACTTCTTTAGCCAGCCCAGCGGGAGGAACGTTCTCCGGTACCGGAGTGGTAGGAAATACTTTTGACCCAGCAACCGCGGGAACAGGGGTGCATACCCTTACCTACACCTATACGGACGGGAACGGATGTACCAATACCGACACCACAAACGTAACGGTAAACACCTTGCCGGTGGTAAGTTTCGCTGCCCTACCGAATACCTGTATAGATGCGACAGTGACAGATTTGACCTCTTTTGCCAGCCCTGCGGGAGGAACGTTCTCCGGTATAGGGGTTACCGGGAACAGTTTCGATCCCGCTGTGGCCGGCATTGGTACACATACCCTTACCTATTCCTTTACAGATGGGAACGGATGTGCCAACACGGACATGACGAGCATTATCGTAAATGATCTGGTATCTCAAGTAGGTACTACCGCCACTTCCTGTGCTTTGGACGGGACGAATTATACCCTTACGATAGAACTCAACGGTACGGCGGCCTTTATGGCAACCGGAACCGGAGCCCCGGGAACCTTTGTGGGAACCACATGGACCTCCGACCCTATAGCAGCTGGAACGGATTATAGTGTGGACTTTCAGGATATCCATGGTTGTAACACCCTTACCATTGCCGATGTGGCACCCGTTTGTTGTGTCTTCGATGTAAGTTGCCCTACCTTCCCCGCTACCGAAGTACAGTGTTACGAGGATTTGCCCACGGCAACCCTCCTTAGCGAAGCGGAGTTTGAGGCCCTGGGCAACGGGGATGGGATCATAGGAGACATTCCCTGTGGTGTTATTGAGATTACCGCTGCCAATAGTCCCGACCAAGGGAATTGCAATGTTCCCGTTATCCGAACCTATACGGTAACCGAATATCAGGACGGCAACGGCAATGGTTTACGGGACCAAGGGGAAAACGTGGTACTCAACACTACGAGCTGTACACAGACCATTACCATCAACGATACTACCGACCCAGTATGGACCAATGCTCCTTCCGATAGGATCGTGGAGTGTAGCGGAACTATGAATGCGGAAAGTGCGTTTACGGATTGGTTAAACAGCTTCTCCGGTACCGACACCTGTGGTACTGCGATGGTTACCCACAACAGTGCAGGACTTAGTGATTTTTGTGGTACTACGGGCACCGAAACGGTTACCTTTTCTTTGACCGATGCATGTGGCAACTCCATTTCGCAGGAAGCAACCTTTAGCGTGGTGGATACTACGGCCCCCGAATTCGTGGAAACCTTGCCTTCAAACATTACATTGGAATGTGATGCAGCAATACCAATGGCAGAAGTACTAACTGCCACGGACATCTGTGGAACCGCCTTGGTGGAGTTCAATGAGGTTAGGATAGATGGCCGTTGTGACTCCGATTATACATTGGAACGGAGTTGGACGGCAACCGATCAGTGTGGCAATACGACCATACATGTGCAGACCATAAGGGTACAGGACATCACAGCACCAACATTTGTGGGTGAATTGCCACAGGATGGCTTTGCCCAATGCAATAGTATTCCCGAAGCACCGGAGCTAACGGCAATGGACAATTGTGGTACTGTTGAAGTAACTTTCACGGAGACCGAAATTCCGGGTGACTGCACCAACCGGTTTACAGTGATGAGGGAATGGGTGGCCACTGATGCATGTGGCAATGAGACCGTCCATACCCAAAATATCCAGTTGGCCTGTGAAATAGAAATCTTCAATGCTGTAACGCCCAATGGTGATGGGGCAAATGATATCTTTTTCTTAAAGGGTATTGATTGCTACCCCAACAATAACGTAAAAATCTTTAATCGTTGGGGCGTAAAGGTGTTTGAAGTAGATGATTATGATAACGCGTTTAGGGCCTTTGATGGCATTTCCGATGCCAGGGCAACCATTGACGCGAACAGTAGACTCCCTTCAGGAACCTACTTCTACGTACTGGAGTATGAATTTAGGGACAACGGAGGAACTTCCAGGCCTATACAACAATCCGGATATCTATACCTCCAAGGAAATTAAAATCGACTATAACCCAAATCAAAAAAGAAATTATGATACCTACAAAGAAATACATGATACTCTCCATTTTATTGGGGAGTATCTATACCGGATGCTATGCCCAGCAAGACTCGGAATATACACAATACATGTACAATACAGTAGCCATAAACCCGGCCTACGCCGGAAGTAGGGGCCACTTGAGTGCCAACCTGCTCTACCGATCCCAATGGGTAGGCTTGGACGGAGCGCCGGAAGTCTTGAATTTTTCACTGAACACTCCTATCGGATTAAGGGGAGCTGGCCTTGGGCTGTCATTTTTTAATGACAGAATAGGCCCGTCGGACGAGAGCAATGTTGCCGCGGACTTTTCCTATACCATAAAACTGGGATGGGAAACCCATTTATCCTTTGGATTAAAAGTAGGGGTTAATCTGTTAAATGTGGATTATTCAAAATTGAACATATTCGACCCTACTGATCCCAATTTTCAGAACAATATAGATAATCGTCTATCGCCCTCAGTAGGTCCGGGCATTTATCTACGCCATCATGAAAAATGGTATTTGGGACTTTCTTCACCAAACGTTCTTTCTACCGATCATTTTGATGATGTAGCGATTTCCAATGCCACGGAAAGGGCCAACATCTATCTTATCGGTGGATATGTATTTGATTTCAACCGGAATTTAAAATTTAAACCGGCCTTTTTGGTAAAAGCGGTTTCCGGCGCACCGTTGGACATAGACCTTTCCGCCAATTTTTTGTTTAGCGAGGCCTTTAGTTTAGGAGCTTCGTACCGATGGGACGCTGGGGCCAGTGCCTTGATAGGCTTTCAGATTTCACCTAGTCTTATGTTCGGGTATGCCTACGACTACGATGCCTCCGAGTTGGGGAACTATAATTCTGGCTCCCATGAACTCTTTTTACGATTTGAATTGGGAACAAGGGTCAGACGGTCCGTAAGCGCCCGGTTCTTTTAATAATGCATAAATAAAACAAAACTTATCATGAAAAATAAAATACAAATATCCATTTTATTGACTTTAGCCCTACTGGGGACGGCCCGGAACGGGATTGGTCAAGAAAGAAAATTGCATAAGGCCAACAAGAAATATAAAGAGCTGGCATTCGTGGAAGCTTCCAAAATTTATACGGATGTTGCCGCATCTGGATACAAGTCTGTGGATTTTCTGAAGAAGCTAGGAAACACCTATTATTTTAATGCAAAATACAAGGATGCCGCAAAATGG
>JBCBSN010000099.1:0-14992 GCA_039819225.1 Bacteroidota bacterium
TTGAGTGGAAGATTCCACTCAATAATTCCATTGTATCCATAACAGGCAAAAGCTTTTTACCTATCTCCGTCTTTTCCACCATATCGTCAAATTAAATGGTATACTCTTATATACCAGTATCAAAAAGTATACTGTTATACTTTTGATATCTAATATACATATGTTTGTGGTAAATCACAAAACGGATAATTATGAATACTATTTTGCTGTTTAATGCAACTGGAGCCCAAGGTGCTGCTATTTCACAAAGACTATTGGAAAAAGGCAATACAGTCTTAGCACCTGTGCGGTCGAAAAAAAACATTGAACTTTTAGGGAAACGAGGCATCAAAGCATTCTTAACTGATTTCTCTACTGCTTCTTTACTTCCAATTATTGAAAAGGCGGAAAAGGTAGTTTTACAGATACCAGCTGCCGTAGTTCCGGATACGATGACCGAAATAGCCGAAAATTCCATGGAAGCCATCAAAGAAGCTGGGAATCCTAAAACGGTTTTTGTAATAAGCAGTACCATTACCGATAAATACGTTGGTATCAGAAGTGTTGATGCTCGAAAGAAAATGGTTGAAATGGCCATGGAAAAGATGCCAGATACGCCAATCTTGAGTTCAACGGAATATTTGGAAAACTTTTCTACTGCATATCGACAACCGATTATGGAAAACAGTGTAATTCCACAAACCATTCCTCCTACTTTTCCGGTCAATTACCTTTCTTGGAATGATTTAGCTTCTTATGTCTTGGCGGCCTTAGAGTCGGATAATTTAAGTGGGGAAATTTACCCTATTGGCGGAAATGAAGGATTGACAGGACTTGACATAGCGGAAAGGTTAGGGAAAGTCTTGGGGAAAGACTTGAATTATGTTCCCGTTACCCATGAACAATTACAAGGAATTTTAACGCCCATTATGGGAGCTGAAGTAGCAAAGGATTATGCAGAATTCTATCATTGGCAAGATACGACCGGTGCTTCATTGTTAAACCCCAATACTGAAGAAATCCAGAATTTGCTTAATGTCAGCCTACCATCTTTTGAAGAATGGGCGCAAAAAGCATTTGCCGAATAAATACTGTGCCTAACAAGATATAGAGCAAGAGTTCCTCTTTCGGCTTATCATCGCTTACTGTTGACCCGGTCGAAATACCTTCATTACCTCTGGATTTGATTCCAAATAAGGTCCCCCGATCAAATCAATACAATAGGGAATCGCCGGAAATACGGCTTCCAGACATTCCCGAATGGATTTTGGTTTGCCCGGTAAATTTACAATTAACGTGCTCCCACGGATTCCGGCGGTTTGGCGCGAGAGTATGGCCGTAGGTACATATTGCAGGCTTACCTGCCTCATCTGCTCACCAAATCCGGGAAGTAGCTTTTCGCAGACGGCCATGGTTGCTTCCGGGGTAACATCTCGCACTGCAGGTCCCGTACCGCCGGTCGTTATAATTAGACTACAGGCTTTATTGTCCGCCATATCTCGCAGTTCTTTTTCCAGCAAAGTACGTTCGTCGGGAATTACGGCGTACTCCGCTTCCCAAGGACTGGATAACCACAACTTCAGAAGCCGCCTTACCTCTTGGCCAGGCAAATCGGCATATTCACCACGACTAGCACGATCGGATACATTAATAATACCGATTTTTGTTTTTTCCACTTATCCTTAATTTTGGAATTTAATTTACAGGACTGTTTTGATGTTCTAAAATTACGGGAAATATGAAAGTATACTCTTTTAAACTACGCTTTCCTTAAACAGAAGTTTTTTTGTGATACTGTTTTTGTTTTATCTCAATTGATACAGGACTTTGACCTTTACTCTAAAGCATAGGTCCTTTTCATAGGCCATTCATCTGAATATCCGGTACGCCAGTTTTGTGTTTCAAGTTCTTCGTCCGTGGCCAAACAAGCATCAAGATCTGCCTTAATTACCGCTTCGTTCATATTCTGACCGATGAATACGATTTCATTTTTTCGATCCCCGAAGGTTTTGTCCCAAATTTCTTCTATTACATCCTGGTTTTCGATATATGATACATATTGGATTCTTTTTTTAATAGGCATACTACTCCACCAAACCCCTGCACTGTGTGCCTTTAAAGAACCCCCAGCTTGACCCCAAACCAAAGCTTGCTGCGGCCTTGAAGCCAACCAAAATAAACCTTTACTTCGTATAATACTATTTGGGAATTCTTGGGCAAAACTCAAAAAACGTTTTGGGTCAAAAGGTTTTTTAGATTTAAAAACAAAAGATGATATTCCGTATTCCTCGGTTTCCGGAGTGTGTTCGCCTTTTTGAAGTTCTTCGATCCAACCGGCACTTTGTTCCGCTTCTTCAAAATTGAAAAGTCCCGTGTTAAGAATTGTTTCAGGGGCCACTTTGCTGTAAGTAGATTCCACGATACGGGCAGTAGGGTTTAACGTATGGATAGCTCCCCTCAACGTTTTGAGATCATCAACGGGTATTAGGTCGGTTTTGTTTAAAACAATAACATTGGCAAACTCAACTTGGTCCGTCAACAAATCCGCAATAGATCGATGGTCCCCATCAATATCGGTAAGCTCCCTATCCATAAGCGTTTCAGGACTACCAAAATCCTTAAAAAAATTAAAGGCATCCACAACGGTTACCATAGTGTCAATATAACTGAAACGGGAAAGGTCAATTCCGCTTTCTTCATCTACAAAAGAAAACGTCTGGGCGACAGGTACGGGTTCACTAATGCCTGTACTTTCAATAAGGAGATAATCAAACCGTTTTTCCTTGGCCAAACGTTCCACTTCTATCATCAAATCCTCCCTAAGGGTGCAGCAAATACAGCCATTGCTCATTTCCACCAGTTTTTCCTCCGTGCGGGAAAGGGTATTCTCGTTCTTTACCAGTTGTGCATCCACGTTGACTTCACTCATGTCGTTTACGATTACGGCTACTTTTAGGCCTTCCTTATTGTGCAGAACATGGTTGAGCAAAGTAGTTTTACCTGCCCCTAGGAATCCGCTTAAAACAGTTACGGGAAGTTTCTTTTCTGTTTTCATATCGTTTTAGTTATCTAATATTTACATTATCCAGTGCTCCTTTTTTAGGGAGGCTTACCTCTATTTGGGTCAAACCCATTCATTGATTTGGTCCATTGCGGTCAATAAGAATACAGTTCTTACCGGCTTTTGCGTTTTGGGAATTTCATATAGGAAATTCCAAGGACTGATTAATGTCGATGCGGAGCAAGATTCGTTCCTCACCGTTTTTCTCAATGCTGGGACTACGATGCAAAATAGGGGTGGCCTTTGGATATTGTGCTCCTTTTAAAATGACAACATCACCGGTACCCACTTGCTGAACGAGGCTTTCATCGGGCACAATATTTTGGTTGCCCTTTCCTGTTAGGTAGGCCTTTCTATCCACAGCCTTGTCAGGTAGCCATAACGTACCCGGACCATGATAGGTACAAAGCATCCTAAGTTCGTTAATGTCCGCATGGAACCTACGACACATATTAGTACTGACAGAAGCCAGCAAAACCTGAAAAGAGGATACTTTGGTAACTTGTTCAAATAGTTCCAAAAGATTTAAAATGTCTTGCAACAGGATTTCTTGCAAGTGTTCTGACTGAGTAAAATAGGTGCTAAGGGAAAGGGTGATTTCTTCCACCGTACCAATTGCCTTACATTCTATTGGTCCCTGGGCAGCTTGTGCCAGACCCACTTTTAGTGGCCCTATTTCACGTTTGTAGACGACGAGATTTTTAGTTTTCAGATGAATGTCCCGTAGTATTCCTATATCGTCTCCAATAGCGGCATTATCATGCAGAATGTCTGTTGGTATCATCCATCGGTGTTTTCGGTAGTAACTTCCAATTTTGCTTTTTTACAATGGCGGTGGTTGTACACATGCGCCGCAACCAGGGTAATTGACCCGATATACATGAACCACTTCCCGTGGGCAAAATATAAGGCTTCGGATAAAAGCCCCATTGCAAAAACGCCCCATGCGCCCCACAACACTTTCTTGATGCCAGTATGGACGGTATGCCGTGCAGAGTACCAGACCGCGGCCAAACTCAAGACCAAAAAAAGGTAATCCACTTGCGCCCAAAACCCGGTTCCATGGACATGTTTGTTCATGGTAGTTTCCAAAAGCGGTTTGGCGGCAAAAAAAACAGGGGTCAGGGCACAGTGGATGGCGCAAAGGCCACTGGCAGTTACTCCAAGTAAATCGGAATAACTTAATTTTTCCATTTGACCCATACCGCGTATCATGTATTTTTGAAGTCTCAAATGCAATAGAGTTGCAAAAATAAATAAACAATTTGTTATTGCAACTCAGTTGCAATAAATTTGCGACATGGGTATTATAAGGAAGACCAAATCGGTTAAGGCATTGCTCAACGAATTTGGGCATAACAAAACAGCCCTATCCACACTGGAATTGGTGGAACGGCTTCATCGTCAAATGAACAAATCTACGGTCTACCGGATTCTTGAGCGTTTAGAGGATGACGGTATCTTGCATTCGTTCACGGGACAGGACGGTCTTACTTGGTATGCATTGAGCGACAACAACATTTGTAAGCACCCACATCACTTGAATACACATCCTCATTTTCAATGTCGCGATTGTGGCAAGACAGAATGCCTACCCATTAGTATTCCCATACCGGAGATTGCGGAACATAGCATAGATTCGGTCTCCCTTTTGTTGGTAGGCAGATGTGCAGATTGTGTTTCTTAGGATGAACTAAATTACTGGATATTCTTTGCCGGCCAAATCCCTGGACGATATGTTTGCTTTTTATAAAACCAAAAAGAGTGCATTTCTTGGGATTGGCCATAGTACCGTATCCGATAGGGCGTAAGACAGATTTCCACATCCGGATATTTGGCCTCACTCAATCTTCCTAAGATGTAGGGACGGGCTCTCCACTTGTACCGAGTACCGAGCGAAATCCAAGTATGCGGGAGGCCGGGTGGGGTCTTTTCATTAGATAGTAAGCCCGGAAGAAAGCACGGCTAAACCCAAAACCGGAAATTTGTAGTACATCCATCAACTTTTGGTGACCCTAACGGTAATCTTACGATTGGTAATCACCGTTGCCGGGCCAACGGACAAGGTTGCCGGGTCCGAAGTCGTGGAACCGCAAACAAAGCTATCATTGGTTAAAACAACACGGTAGAGAAATCCATTTTTGTCGAGATTAGGAGATAAAATAGTCAGTGTAGCGGTCTGGGTATCCGTATATTCGGCACCATCTGCAAGGTTTACAAAAGTACTTCCGCCATTCGTACTTACCTGCCATTGATAGCCGTCCGTATTGGTCTCGGTCAAATTAAAAGTGCCATCATTGTCAATAAAAACCGTTTGATCTGTGGGTTGTACGCTAATAATCGGTACCGTGCCCGCTTCCTGAAAATCATTGGTGGCATTGGAGTTGCCATCAGCGGGAGCCGTATAAGAGGCGGAGGTTACCGTACCATCACCATTTACGGTCAAGGGAGCCGTACCATATTCGCCACCATCGCCACCATCCGCATTGCTATCCGCATAGGCTTCATTCGCATCCGAACAACCATCGTTGTCCGCATCCAACTCATAACTGTCCAAAACCGCATCACTATCGGAATCCATTCCGCGACAGGCCGAAACCGTAAAGTTCAGGTCATCAAATAACGAATGATTTACGCCCGGATCATCATCGACCTGCCCATAAACGTATACCCGCAAGGTATAGGTGGTATTGGATTCCAATGGAATGTAACTTTGGGATAATAGATCGAACGTTTGATAGGAAGTAGCATCGTTCGTCACCACCAGATCTTCAACTGTGGTAAAACTAGAGGCAAAGCCATCAGAAGAGATTTTGGCGCCGATTGTATATGAATCACCGCCCAAAGCCTGTAACCAGCCCCAATTGATATCATGGAGCACAGGATCTACAAGATTTGTCCCTGTGGTAAATGAAACCTCAATGTAGTCCTCATTGGCGACAGCAGCCTCAAATGTGCCAGAGGGCATGTTTGTAATTTCAATGGCACTAGAAATGGCACTTGCCGTAATTCCGTTAAAACTATAGTTTGATGTGGAGGCCAGAAACCAATCGGAAACATCCGTATTACTAAAGGTATCCACCCCGAGTGTTCCAGCGGGTGTGTTCAGATACCATCCAAAGGTCTCATTGGTAAAGGAACCATTGGATTCCACACAATCCAAGATGCCATCATTGTCATCGTCCAAATCCTGCACATCTATATAACCGTCATTATCAAAATCATTCCTCACTATTAGGGCCACCGAAGGTTGGTCCGGAGTAAGATTGTTGTCCGTTTGATCCTGACTGTTGGTAGCAATATTGGCTATATTGATGACCGGAACCGGTAGTGCATTAAAATCGGCAGTGGCCACAAGGGTCAGCGTTTCCATAACACCTTGGTTAAGTGTCCCTATGTTCCAATTGGGGGTAGTCCAGCTACCGGTACTTGGTGTTGCCGAAACCAAGGACAGGCCGGCTGGCATCGCATCCGTAACCACCAGATTTGTGGCCGGATCAAATCCAAAGTTTTGCGCGGTAATGGTAAATGTTATCGCATCCCCTTCATTTATGATACTTACATCCGAAGTTTTATTGAGTTCAATATCCGGATTGCAGTAGTAGACGGATAGCGTATTGGAATCGTAGCTACAAGAGCCTCTAGTAACCCGTACGTAATAGTCACCAGCAAGCGTAGCGGCATAGTCGGCGGAAGTTGCCCCGGGAATTAAATTTCCATTTTCAAACCACTGGTAGGCATCAAAGGTCTCCCCATCGGAAATTTCCAAGATTTCCCCTGGCAAACAACCGCCACCTGTAATCTGGAGGTCTACATTGGGAACGGTATCAAATCCGGAGAAGTAACCGGCAACTCCCCTGGCTCCGCTAAGTCCAAAAAAACCTACGGCAATAGGTCCAGAAGATTGCACGCTTACATCCCCTGTTAAATTGGGAAGATAAAAAGTCTTCCAATCGGCTGAACCCGCAACCATGACAGGGCTTGGTAACGCAACCGTACCGGAACCATCGGTAACACTTATATTGGCGTTGGGTGTTGTGGTCGAGGCTATAATGGTAACACCTCCATTCAACGTAGTTCCCGCTATGTTGGTAATATCGGGGATATTATCCATGACGTCCGGCAATAAGCAGTTTAGAGGCGCTACAAAATTAAGACCATGGGTATATACCGGGGATCCGCCAGCAAGACATTGGTAGGCATAGGCATCCCTTGAGGTAGTCACTAGCATGTTGGCCCCGGCCGATGTTGACGAATAATTGCTGCTGGGCACTTCAAAATAGTCTCCATCATCAATTGTAGCAATGGGAGTGGCGGAACCGTTCACATAAATTTCAGTATTGTCCTGGGTACCTATGATAATTGGAAATTCCGTGGCGCTTGTCCCATTTCCACGCACAAAAACGTATTCCCGGCCTAAAACATTCTGAGGTACGGGTTGGTCAATGGCGGCATCCCTATTGCCGGAACCGGCCTGCCTGCCCACATTTAGACCTCCATTGCTGATAACAATATCCTTGTCCGAAGTAATGGACGCGCCCAACCAACCATCCAAATTTGCCGTTGTCTGTGCCAAATAGGCCTCAAAGACAAAGGATTCATGTGCATTCAAAACAATCTGATAGGAATCTGCGGTAATACCTCCTGCATCGGTTCCTAGGCGGAACTCACAATTGGGGTCATAGCCCGTAAGGTCTACCGTAGTATTGTCTTCCGTGGCCATAATTCCCAATGAGGTGGTTTTGGATGAATGAGATCCAAGATTGGGGATACCGCCCCATTTAAATGCGGTACCCATGGCAATACGTCCTTTGGAAGTAAGAGAGGCCGCCTGTGAATTGGAGGTGCCCCTATAATTTACGTAAAACCGATTTCCCCCGGGAGCCTCAAAACGCAGCCCACTATTGGTCAAAACAATACCTGTATTAACATTGGTAACCAAGGTAATGTTATTATCCCCATCGGCCAGATTGTATACCGCAGGACTTGTATTTGAAATAGAAAACGTAGCTACAGGGGTAGCATTGGTACCTCTGTAGGCATTTACGGTAAACGAGCTTGTTTCCGGCGTGGATAAATAAACCGCTTGTTCCTCGATTGCCTGGTCATCTCCTCCCTGTTTCAAAGGAGGTAGGTAATGAAGGTCGCTTAGTTGAGCATTGGTGGAAAGAGCCAATCCCAGGCCACAAAAAAGAAGTAGGTTCCTTCGGTTCATTGCTATAAATTTTGACAAAAACACAAGGCGATTTGGTTTTTCTAGAACATCATAAATTAAAAATTGTTGTGCCCGGAGTATGCCTTTTTAATGAATTTTCTGAAGATTTTTACTATTGAAGAATTATGAATTTTAAAAGTAAGATTTTAGCTATATAGTAATAAATTATATACTGTCAAAAGTAAAAGTTATAAGAATCGGGTTAAGGGCCGTAACCTTCTATCTAAATACTCTTTTTTAGAAATTAATGCTCCTTAGACGAACATCTTTTAACATTTAGTAGGTAATACCTGCTATTCCCAGGATTCAAGGAACACCGGCATTGGCATTCAATGTAGTTTTTCCATTTTTAGTGTTTCAATCCATTCAAGATTTCTTTTTTTGGGACTACTTTTACCGCCATGGAGGAGTGGTATCATTATCTGTTGTTAATTGGTGTAGGACTGGCTGTAGGATTTATAAATACCCTGGCCGGTGGGGGCTCTTTGATATCCCTCCCCGTACTCATTTTTCTTGGGCTTCCCCCAAGCGTCGCCAATGGTACCAATAGGGTGGCCATACTTATCCAAAACGTTTTGGCCACGGCCGGGTTCAAGAGTAAAGGGGTATCTACATTCCCTTTTAACCTGTACCTTGGGTTTTCGGCTTTATTCGGTTCCATATTGGGCGCACAGCTTGCCGTGGATATCAAAGGAGAGACCTTTAATCGCATATTGGCCATTATCATGATCATAGTGGTGCTCATCATACTTTTTAAACCCAAAATGAAAATGATAGAGATGCAGGAACGCCTCACGGGAAAGTATCTTTGGGCCGGTATGTTGGCATTTTTTTTCTTTGGCATCTATGGCGGATTTATTAACGCAGGACTTGGATTTATAATTATCCTATTTTTGCATTACGTAAGCCGTATGACTTTGGTAAGGGCCAATGCCACCAAAGTGGTGATTGTCTTTGTATATACCCTTGCCGCCCTTGTAGTTTTTATTATCAACGACAAGGTAAATTGGAGGGTTGGTCTCATTTTGGCCTTGGGGAACGGGATAGGAGCCTGGGTGGCCAGTAGATTTTCCGTAAAGAAGGGGGACGGGTTCATTAAGACGTTTTTGGTAGTAATGGTAGTGGCCATGTCCATTAAACTGTGGTTTTTCAATTGATACGGTCAAAATGAATTGGTACCACATCGGAAACTAAAAAATAGCTATGACAAAAAGTATCGATAGTTTAAAATGGCGCTATGCCGTAAAGAAATTTAATGACCGACGTATGCTTTCGAAAGATAAGATTACCCTATTAAAAGAGGCCTTTAACCTCACGGCCACTTCTTATGGTCTGCAGCCTATTCGATTGGTTGTTCTACAAAACAAAGGGCTTCAGGAGCAATTGGTCCCGCATTCTTTTGGGCAGCAACAGGTTGCCCAGGCTTCGCATATCTTGGTTATCTGCATAGAGCGGAACATAGATGCCGATTTTATTTCGGATTATTTCAGAAGGGTAAGAAAGGTCCGTAATACGCCAAAGGAAGTCCTTATTCCCTATGAAGAGGCCCTCTTAAGTGATTTTTCCCAAAAGGAAACGGAGAGTATAAGGCAATGGTGCGTCAACCAAGCCTATCTGGCCATGGGAAACCTGCTTACGGTATGTGCCATGGAAAAAATTGATTCCTGTCCCATGGAGGGTTTTGTGCCCCAAGCCTATGACGATATGTTGCACCTTGGGGAAAGGGGACTGCAGGCCGCACTGGTGTTACCGGTTGGCTATCGGGCGGATGACGATATGTTCTCCAGTTTTAAAAAGGTGCGTAAGGACTTAAAGGACAGCATCGTTGAAATAGAGTGAAAAACGCAATAACAGGTTTCAAAACAAGTTCCAAGTACCGAACAATACATCTTTAAACACCTTACAAATGCCCGGATTTGAACTTTTTGGCGATAAAGAGCGAAAGCAAGTAATGGATGTCCTGGACTCCGGCATTCTCATGCGCTATGGGTTTGACGGTATGCGCGGTGGGCATTGGAAAGCAAAAGAATTGGAAAAAGCCCTTGCCCAACGTATGGGTACGACCTATGCGCAGGCAGTAAGCAGTGGTACGGCTGCTTTGACTGTTGCCTTGGCCAGTGGTGGGATTGGGGCAGGTGACGAAGTGATAATGCCCACCTTTACCTTTGTGGCCAGTTTTGAGGCCATTTTGGCCTTAGGTGCCGTTCCGGTGCTGGTGGATGTGGACGATACCCTGGGCCTAAATCCTGCAGCGGTGGAAAAGGCGATTACGGAGCGGACAAGGGCAATTATGCCGGTTCACATGTGTGGATCTATGGCGGACTTAAAGGCCTTGAAGGCGATTTCCCGTCAACATAGCTTGCTTATGGTAGAGGATGCCTGCCAGGCCATCGGTGGGACATTTGAAGGAAAACCCTTGGGTAGCTATGGGGATCTGGGCTGTTTTTCATTTGATTTTGTTAAGACGGTCACCAGTGGGGAAGGGGGTGCTATTATTACGAATAAGGAAGCGTGTTATAGGAATGCCGATCATTATTCCGATCATGGTCATGATCATATAGGCATGGACCGTGGAGCGGAAGGCCATCCTTTTTTAGGATACAATTTCCGAATTTCCGAACTCCATGCGGCCGTTGGTTTGGCCCAGCTACAACGTTTGGACGAGTTTTTGGCCATTCAAAAAAGGAACTATTTCATTTTACGGAATGCCCTGGAGAATATTCCGGAAATAACTTTTAGACGGGTCCCTTTGGGCGGTGAGGAAAGCTATGCGTTTTTAAGCTTTTTTCTTCCGGACAAAAAAACGGCCAAAGCCGTACACCAAAATTTGGGTCAGGAAGGTTTGGATGGTTGTTTTTATTGGTTCAACAACAATTGGCACTATTACCGTAAATGGGAACATTTGTGGGATCAAAAGACCCTGGGTAAACTTCCCAATGAAGTTCGGGAATTACTGCAACAATATGCAACTTGTGATTTTTCCCTATCCGATCATTGGATCGGACGCACGATTTCTTGTTTAATTAAGTTGGGGTGGACGCAGGACGAAATGGAAAAAAGGGCAAGAGACATGGCCAAAACGATACAAAAAACCCTACAAAGCTTTCAATAGCGCACAAATTCAACGATTTCCAAACCGTAGCCTACCATCCCCACGCGTTTGGGGTGGGCAGAATTGGTGAGCAACCGTATTTTACGGATTCCAAGATCATGCAAAATTTGGGCCCCAATTCCAAAATCCTTGGTGTCCATTGCGATTTTAGGAGCTTGATACACGTTTTTCTTTTGGAGTTCCTTCATTTCGGAAAGGCGCTTTAAGAGATTTAGCGCTTGGGATTCCTGGTTTATGAATACAAACGCACCCGTTCCTTTCGCATTCAGGGCATGGAATATATCCTCCAGCTTTTTTTCCGGTTTATCCGTCAGGGTTCCCAAAATATCACTGTTTACCAAGGTAGCGTTGATTCTGGTGAGCACGGGTTCATCAACTTTCCAATTCCCTTTGGTCAGCGCTATGTGGATTTGGTGGTTTGTGGTCTGTTTGTAGGCCCTGAGTCTATAATTTCCAAAACGGGTCTTCAATTCAAAGTCCTCCTTCTTTTCTATCAACGAGTCATGTTGCATCCTGTAAGCGACCAAATCCTCTATAGAGATAATCTTGAGTCCAAATCGCTTGGCCACATCTAAAAGCTGTGGAAGACGTGCCATGGTACCATCTTCATTCAGGATCTCTACAAGGATCCCTGCAGGTTTCAGGCCGGCCAAACGGGCTAGGTCAATGGCCGCTTCCGTATGTCCGGTTCTACGCAGTACGCCGCCATTTTTGGCCCTAAGGGGAAAAATATGGCCCGGCCTTCCTAAATTATGGGGCTTGGTGGCATCATCCGTTAGCGCCAAAATAGTCTTTGCACGATCCTGTACCGATATCCCTGTGGTACACCCTTGGCCAATTAAATCCACAGAAACCGTAAATTGGGTTTGGTGCATTACGGTATTGTTCCGCACCATCATATCCAATTTTAGGCGGTCACATTGCGCTTCGGAAAGTGGTGCACAGATAAGTCCACGTCCGTGCAACGCCATGAAATTGATCATTTCAGGGGTCACTTTTTCGGCAGCAGCTATAAAATCCCCCTCGTTCTCCCTGTTTTCATCGTCCACTACAATGACCACCTTACCTTCCTTTATATCGGTAATCGCCTCTTCAATGGTATTCAACTGAATATTCCTTTCCATGGTAACGGTCATCTCGCTATGGCTTTTTTGTTCTTCTTTTTTCGTTTCTTAAAAAACTCGGTTATCCGATCAAAAACACTGGCAAAGTTCATTAGGCCTTTGTCTGCCGTCGCCCGTTTTGTTAACCAGATACCCAAAGGTAACATAATCAAGGTAGAAAGCCATGCCCCTAAAATGGGGTGTATTTCATTCTTCCTGGAATAATTATCAGCAAATACCCCAATAAAATAATAGGCAAGGAACAGCATAATGGCAATGACCATGGGAAGGCCAATGCCCCCTTTACGTATGATGGCCCCCAAGGGCGCTCCTACGAAGAAAAGAATGATACAGGATAGGGCAAGTGCAAATTTTTTATGCAATGACAGGATATGTCTATTATAGATTTCATAACGCTTGTTCATCTCCTTTTTCTTTCCCTGGACAGAAGTGAGGATGTTGGCTACGGAACTCTTGGCCGTACTCATCAGCTGTACTTTTTGCCAATCCTTGAACAGCATAACGATATTATCGGTATAGGTAGCGACGGAGTCTTCGATTTTTGCGGCCTCCATTGGTGTTTTTGAGGCAGCATCCGACTTATTTTTAACATCCTTGCTCTTTCTTAAATTGGTGTCCTTTTTTTGCAATGGAACAAACGCGCCCATCCTATTGGAAATATTCTTGGAAAACGACCGCACAATACGGAGATTGTTCCGCTCCAAGGAATCCATATCCTTAATCAATCTGGATACGTTCTTCATTTTATCCGTAGTAGTTTTCAGGTCTTCCTCCACATCCACATTGTTCAATTCGGAAAGGTCAATGTTCATGGTATAGGTTTCAAATTTGGATTTGGCAAAAGGGTACTTCCGTTTATCCTGACTTTTTTTCCGTTTCACATCTACATAGTAGTGCCCATCCTTAAGTACCAATTGGAGTAAATCCGAGCTTTCACTACTCTTCAGTTCCCCTGTCTTGGCTTTAATAACTTCCGTATTTACATTATCCTTGGTTTTTTTGTGTATGATGACATTTTCCAGGAACCGGTCATTCTCGCCAAACTTTTTCTCCACCTTAATGTTCATGTTGGCGCTTTCAAAATCGCTGAAGACCCCTTCGGCTATGGCCACCGCAGGCTTTATCTTGGCAATGTTCCTCCGCATATTGTATATCTTCTGTTCCGCGGCCGGAATAACGCTATTGGCAAAATAAAAGGTAACGCCCCCTAGGATTGCCATAAAAATAATGAGGCCCAGCATGGAGCGTTGCAAGGAAATCCCGGAGGCCTTCATGGCGGCAAACTCGTAGTTTTCGGCAAAAGTCCCAAATGTGAGGATGGAGGATAAAAGTACAGTAAGGGGCAAGACCTTTTCTGTAAGATTGGGCATCATATAAAAAAAGAACTTGCCTATAATCACCAAATCCAGACCCTTGCCTGCAAAATCATCGATAAAGAGCCATATCGTTTGAAATATGAAGATAAACATCAGTATGACAAACGAGCTAAAAAAATTAAACAGGAATCTTGATAAAACGTACCAGTCTAAAATTCTCAATGTACTATTCCCTTATAATATCGTAGCCTTCGGCTTCGTATTTCGCCTCATCAAAAGTAAACAAGGTTTTTGACAACGGTTGATCCGTTTTAAAAGAATTAACAGTAAAGGTAGTGCTTACCCCATCCTTGCCCGTTTGTACCAATTTATAGATATGCTTGGTCTCTACATCTACACCCAATAAAATCGATTTTATTTCCGTGCCCGTATCAATGGGGATCAATTTCACGTATTGTATGTTACGGCCCTGTACATTTTGTAGGATATCCCATTCGTAACGATGCCCGCTACGATAGAATGTCAACATTTTTGAGGGGGTAACCATGTTTTCTTCTTCAGTCTGCGTTTCAATGATCACTTCCTCGTTTTCCGGCACTATGTTGTAGACCCGCGAACCGTCATACAATTGTTGGGCCCCCATAAGATTAAGTAGGTATTTGTCCCCTTCCAAGGTCACATCGCCCCGGGTCTCCTGATTTATGCCCACGTCGGCATTGTTCAGGACATATTTAAAATCGATATGGATATTTTTATATCCTTTCGCCTTTTTATACACCTCATCCAAAAGTTTTTTGGCCTTTTCGGAGTCTTGGGAAAAGGCCGGGAGCGATACAAAAAGGAGGTTAACGAATACAAAGATTCCTTTAAAGGTTCTTTTCATGTGTTTGCGTTTATGGTAATCCAATGGTCATGTGTTTTCCTGTAAATGACCAATAGGGATCAATTGGGTTTTTATTCGTTGTTCAATAGTTGATCTAGGGCCAACATGTCCGGAACCAGGACCTGTCTGGCTTTACTCCCTTCAAAGGGCCCTACAATACCGGCGGCCTCCAATTGATCGATAATCCGCCCGGCCCTGTTATAACCTAATTTCAATTTTCGTTGAATCAACGAAGCCGAACCTTGCTGGGCCGTTACGATGACTTCCGCTGCTTCACGGAACATGGAGTCCCGATCTTCGAC
>JBCBSN010000100.1:0-14862 GCA_039819225.1 Bacteroidota bacterium
TGGTAACAACTAAAAAGGCAAGTATAGGAAAAATTAAATCATTGTTTAAAAATTCAAGGATTTCCATAGCGTACGATTTGAAAGAAAACGGAAATATTCCGAAAATATTACTTTTTAAACTGGGCAAGGGCATTTCGCGTGAACTCGGAAAGTACTAGTTTTCCAGTGAGGGCGGCACGTTGAATCAACAAAGTATCCCAATGTTCTGTTCCTTCCCATAGCACCGATTTCCAAGTTTCCAGTGCTTCGGGATTATAGGTGGACAATTTTTGAACAAAAAAATCCAATTCCTTGTCCATTTCCCGGATATCTTCAAAAACCTTGGCAAATAATCCCTTATCCCGGGCCCAATAGGCATTTTTCCACTCGGTAGGCGAGAGCGACATTTCGGAAAGGGCCGCCTTTCCCATTTTTCGTTCCACGGCCGGTGCTATCACCAAAGGGGCAATGCCAATGGAGAGTTCGGAAAGTCGTATGGCCGCGTTTACCGAGGCAAAAACATAATCACAACCTGCTACCAACCCAAGACCTCCGCCTACGGTTTTCCCTTGTACCCTGCCTATGATTATTTTTTTGCAACCTCGCATGGCATTGATTAAATGGGCGAACCCACTAAAAAACACTTTTCCCTGTTGCAGATCGGTAACCTTGGTAAGCTCATCAAAGGAGGCTCCGGCACAGAAGGCCCGGTTCCCCTCAGACTTTAAGACTATTACCGTGATGGATTCATTTTCAGAAAGCTTATGGACCTCTGCAGTAAGCCGGTCCAGTAGTTCCAACACAAATGAGTTGCTGGCCGGATGGCCAAATTCTACCGTGGCCACTTTATCCGTTATTGCCGTGTACAGGCTGCCGTTTGTTCTTGTAGTGCGCATTGAATTCATTTAGACTTTTTCAATTTGCTGAAAAATTATTGTTTTCAGCTCTGTTATTGCCTTTTTTTCCTTCCGTAGCCCTGCTATGCAACTCAAAAAAGTCCGCAACAGAACTAAAAACCTCTAATTTTCGCTTAAATCCTAAAAGTCTAAATGAGTTCATTAGTATTGTTTTTTCAAAATTAATCCTTTCCCAAGAGGGGACGAAACTTTTGCCTAAACTTCCAGACTAGGGGACTTCCCCTCATAAGCATCCAGGCCGTAAAGGCAATCCAGATGCCATATAATCCTAAATCCCAATACCGGCATAGGTATAATATGGGGATAAAACCTAAAAAAGTGGCCAAAAGAAGTACGTTTCTCAGGAACTTCATCTCACCTAGTCCCTTGAAGATTCCATCCAATACAAACGCAACGGTATTTATAGGGAGTCCAAGAATAATAATAAAAAATACGGAGTAAAAGAGTTCCAAAACGGAGGTGTCATTGGAAAAGAGTCGTCCAATGGGACGATAAAACAGAAACGAAAATACCATAAGCCCCAAACAGACCAGTAAACCGTAACGTACCACTTTTTTGGCCAAGAGCCAAAGGCCCTTATAGTCACGGGCACCCAGCAGTCTGCCACCCATGCTGTTGCCCGCTGCCGCGTATCCATCAATAAAAAAGGCGGAGAAAAGCCATAGATTAATGGCAATCGTATGTGCCCCTATATGGGCATCCCCCAGTGCGGCCGCCTCCCTTACCGCCAGAATCAGGGCCGCATTAAGGGCAAGGGTACGTACAAAGAGATTTAGGCTCATACCAATTAAACGACCCAGTTCTGGGTGTAAGGGCCATCTTATCCTTAGGCTTATATTGGTCTTCCAAAGTAATAGCACTAATGCCATTATGGCCATGACGCCCTGAGCCATCAAACTGGCCCACGCCGCACCTTCCAGATATAACGGTTCCAGAACCCCTTGAATGCCATAGACCAGGATAACATCCAGTATAATATTTAAAAACGCCCCGGTAAGAGCTATGACCATGGGCCAGAAGGTATTTTGAAGACCTCTAAAGATGCCCATTACGGCAAAAACAAATAGTGTGAGCGGAAAACCCCAAACGCGGATGGAGTAATAGGAAATACAATACTTCAAGATTTTGCCGGAAGCGTTCAACAAACGAAAAATATCCTCCATGATAAATATGGTGGATAAAAGGATAAGCAAGCTTAGCCCTATGTTTAGGTAAATGGCCTGGGCAGGAAGCGTTTTTACCTCAATCAATCGCCCTGCGCCATAGTACTGAGACACTATGGCCGATATAGCACTGCGGGTCTGTCCCAAAATCCAAATGAGCATCGATAAGAAAGAGCCTACTATGCCCACGGCGGCCAAAGATTCCAGTCCGTCTACTGGAATGTTCCCTACAATAGCGGTATCCGTTAAGGACAGTAGCGGCTCCGCAATACCCGCAATGGTCGCTGGTACTGCCAGCTTGTTGATGGTCTTAAAATTGACTACGCTTTCCAATATTAGAATACAAGTTCATAACAATGAAAGGGATATTCACTCTGTTTCGGAAAATAGATATCGCCCAAGCGTTGATAACCACGTTGTTCATAAAAGCGTTGGTTCCTGGGGTTTTGGCTAAAGGTGTCCAACCTTACGGAAATGCATCCTTTTTTCCGTGAAAGCGTTTCGGCAAAGTCCATGAGTCTTTGGGCATACCCCTTTCCCTGATGTTCGGGGTGTATGCAGAGCCGATGTACGTAGCTGTTTTTTCCATTGAGGGCCAACCATTTTACGGGCTTGTACTCTTCGTCCATAACATCGGATACCACTACAGTTCCTATGACCTGGCCGTTTATTTCCAGGACGTGGAGTTGCCCCATTTCCACATCTTTTCCAAAAACGCCCGGAGTAGGGTAGTGCTCGTTCCATTGGTGGATTCCCATATGGGACATATGTAGGGCACAAGCCTTGGTAATGGCAATTATTTTGGGTATATCCTTCGTTTCTGCAAGTCTAATCATGGGTTCTCAACAATGTTGAGCAAATGTAAGGGGAAAAGGATCGAGGAGAAAGGGGTTTATCGTTTCTCCTAGCCTTATGCTGTTTGTCCTGTGCTTTTGTTCCCCGTTTTTTTGGATATGCTAAAAGAAAGATTAGGCTATATTTTGATAGGATTTCAAAAAGTATTTCCTTTGCAGCCTGTTTGGGGGATTAGCTCGGCTGGCCAGGCATCCCGACCTATGTCGGGAAGGTCACCGGTTCCTTGTGAAACGTTCTTAAAAGTATTTGGTTTGGGGTCGAGAATCGGAAACGATGGACCGTCAAATCGCCAAAAAATAAAAAGGGGGATTAGCTCAGCTGGCTAGAGCGTCCCGACATAGGTCGGGAAGGTCACCGGGGAATCCAATAACGTTCATAAGTATAATCGGTCTAAGGTCGTCAAATAAGCATCGATAGATTTTGAAAACGATGACCGGGCGATCAAAGATATAAAAAGGGGGATTAGCTCAGCTGGCTAGAGCGCTTGCCTGGCAGGCAAGAGGTCACCGGTTCGACTCCGGTATTCTCCACTTGTAAACCCTGGCCCTTACGGTCGGGGTTTTTCATTATGTTCACCACCTATATCATTTACAGTCCTTCATTGGACAGGTTCTACGTCGGACACTGCCAAGATGTGGGCAAACGCCTGCAACGCCATAACAACGGCAATGGTTCTTCCTATACCAAAAAGGCCAAGGATTGGGAATTGAAATACACCAAGTTTTTTGTGACACGGGCTGAGGCTTCGGGGCTGGAACGTACCATCAAAGGGAAAAAGAGCAGAAGGTATATCGAATGGCTTATTTCCGAAAAAGGAACTGGCTAGAGCGTCCCGACACATGTCGGGAGGGTCACCGGTTCGACTCCGGTATTCTCCACTTATGTAAGGTCACATGATTATGTGGCCTTTTTTTATTTGGGATGCATCCGAGATAGGATTTTATTTCCCTTTTCTTGGTCTGGCATGGCTAGAGCGTCCCGACACATGTCGGGAGGGTCACCGGTTCGAGTCCGGTATTCTCCACTGTTACACCCCGGCCTTTGGTCGGGGGTTTTTGGCTTTGTACAATGTTCTTCACTTACATCATTTATAGCCCTTCCCTAAACAGATACTATACTGGTCATTGCCAAGATCTGGAGGAAAGACTTCGCCGGCACAACCAGGGCAATGGTGCCACCTACACCAAAAAGGCCAAGGATTGGCAGTTACAGTACACCAAGTGTTTTGAAACACGTGCCGAAGCTGCCAAGTTTGAACTGACCATCAAGAGGAAAAAGAGCAGAAGGTATATCGAATGGCTGATTTCCAAGGACGAAACGGGCTAGAGCATCCCGACACCTGTCTGGAAGGTCACCGGTTCGACTCCGGTATTCTCCACTGTTAAACCCTGACTTGCGCGGCCCGGGTCTTGTTATCGTGTTCGCTGCCGGTCCCGTTGATTCAAGACATTTTTGCCTGCTATAATTTTGTCCTGATTTATAGGGCGAGTCTTATACGGGATATTGCAATTCTACATTTGCTTCGAGAAATGGGAGACCCCTCCTCCCCACCAAACAACGAAGCAAATGAAGTATCTATTTCGCTTATTGCCCTTTTTTGTCTTTTGTACCATCTTAGGGATGCATACCCCATCGTATTCCCAAGAACTGGATTTGCAATCCTATATCGAATTGGTGAAAGAAGAAAACATCGATTTAAAACGAAGTGCAAAACAGGTTCTGATAGCCAAAGAGGAGACCAAAATGGCCAAATCCGCATTGTTGCCCAATGTTGACATCAATGGATTTTATCAACGGGATTTCAATAGAAATTTTCTCTTTATCAATGATTTTGATGGAAGCATAACACGGTTACGAACCAACTTCAACAATAGTATCAGCGCCAATGCCACACTGAACCAGACCATTTTCGATCCCGCCATTTTTTCCGCTGCCAAAATCGCAAGGCTTGCCGAGGAAATCAATGGCCTACAGGATGAATACCTTCACAATGAACTTATTGCACAGGCTTCTGCATTGTATTGGCAAGCCATTTTTACCAAAGCAAGTGTTTCGGTACTAAAGGATAATTCAAACTTGGCCAAAGAGCAATGGGAACAAATCAAGAAACTCTACGGTCAAGGTACCGTGAGCCATTTACAGGTACAGCAAGCAGAGGTTTTTTTCAGAAAAACCCTCCCGCCCCTTGAAAATGCCAAAAATCAATTTCAAAAATTGATAGACGACCTCAAAGTGTTGGCCAACATACCCATTGCCGAGCATATCGTCCTAACGGATAATCTTGAAACCATGGGATTTGAGAACCCCTATACCATTGAAGCGGATTTGGACGGACAACCGAAGCTGAAAACTCTCAAAAAAGAGATCGAGATGACCGATAGACAAATCGATATCGACAAAAAGTTCTGGTATCCAAAACTCAATCTAACAGCGGCGTACAACTATGATACCCAGGCCAATGATTTTGATTTCAGTGCCAACGAAAACAATTTGTTCCTTGTACAATTGGGAGTCAGGGTGCTCATTTTCTCAGGAGGAAACAACAGGGCGAAAATTGCCAAAGCTTGCATTGAACGGGAAACGGCAGAACTTAACCTTGTTAAGACCAAACGAGATTTGGGCAATCAACTTCGAACGGCCCGAAACAACTATACCAGTGCCACGGCCAATATTGAAACATATAGGGAGACCATACTCCTGAATGAAAGTGAACTGGAAATTTTTAAAAAGCAGTTGCGCTTGGGCGTGGTTACCCCCGTTGAATTCAAGGAAAGTCGATTGCGGCTTACCCAATCCAAATTGGAACTGATGAATGCGTATCTGGATTTACACATCGCAAAGCTTCAAATAGCACGGATAACGGGCGAAATCAACTAAATACCAACTCAAAAAGTATCAAAAGATGAAAACAATGAAACGTTTATTGATGTTAGCGATTTCAAGCACACTTTTGTCGGCTTGTTATTGGCCCGAAACCTCACAGGAATCCAACAAGGAAGAACGGATCAAGGTAAAGTCCATTACCTTAAAAAAAGAGCTTTACAAAGAAAAGAAGGTTTACCATGGGGAGTTGCAATTTTCAAAATCCGCAAGTTTTGTCGCGCAACAATCAGGAATAGTGACCAAACTCAATAGCAGATCTGGCCAAAAAGTACGTCGCGGGGAGGTTATCGCCGTATATCCCCCTATAAACCACCAATTGCAGATCGATCAGGCAAGGATCGAGCAGGACAAGCTGGCCCAAGACTATGCACGACAACTTGAGTTGTTCAAGGCCGGGGCCGTCTCCAAAGTGTCCGTTGATACGTATAAGACCCAATTGGAGGTGCTGGCCAAAACGACCCAACAACTGCAAAACGTAAACACGGTAAGGGCCCCTTTTACGGGAATCATTACGCAAGTACCGGTTAAGATCGGTGAGGAAGTCAGCATGGGACAAGCCCTGTTCAGTATGGCGGAAACCGCTGCAATAGCCGTGAACTTTTACGTAACACCACAAGACATTTTCCATATTCCGGTAGGGGCAACCGCCTATTTGACTCTCCCGCATAAAAGGATTAAAGGAAAGATTACAAAGGCATCCATCCAAATGGATCCGAAACGAAAGGCATTTTTGGTTACCGCTTCATTTAAGAACGAAGGGGTTTCGTTTGCGGGCACCCATGTTGAAATTGAGTTGGAAACTGGAGCCTCGTTTTCGGGTATTTGGATTCCCGTAGAATCTCTAAAACAAATCGGAAATAGGCATTATGTATTTGTTATCGAAGAGGGGAAGGCCATTGAAACCGATGTGAAAATAGGGCGGCGAAATGAAGTTTCCGTACAGGTTATTGAGGGATTGGAAGCCGGCCAAAGCCTGATTACGGCCGGTTCGGAAAAAGTGGAAAGCAATAGTCTGGTATCCATCATTCAATAAAAGAGCATTATGAAAATCACCCATTTCGCAGTATCCCGACCGGTAACCACGGCAATGGTCTTTTTGGCATTATTACTATTCGGATTTATGTCCTATGTAAAACTACCCGTGAACCTGATGCCCGAGGTCAATCTACCGGCCATGGCCATCATAACGGACTATCCGGGGGCAACCCCCGGTGAAGTAGAAACCGAGATAACCAATCTACTTGAAAAAGAAGTGGCCACCATTAATGGGTTAAAACTCATGCAGTCCTACTCCATGCCCAATATGTCCATGATCATTGTTCAATTTGAATTGGACAAAGACCAGGATAAGGCCATGGCCGAACTGCGCAACAAGATAGATCTGGTGGTTTCCTTTTTGCCCAAAGAGGCCAAATTACCGTTCGTTCGCAAGCGATCCAAACCCCTATTGGCCCCTTTTAGCATGAACAGTGGTTCTGTGGTAGATCTAATCGTTACCGGAAATGTGGATGCCAATCAGCTCTATCAACTATCCCGACGGGAAATCAAGGACAAAATTTCACGTATCGATGGGGTGACCAAAATTGAGTTCAATGGCGGAAAACTGCGTGAAATCCATGTGGAGGTCGATAAGAACAGTCTCTATGGATTGGGTATGAACATAACCGAGGTCGCCACGCAATTAAAGGACAATAATGTGGATATGTCCGGAGGCGATATCGTAAGGGAAGACCGGGAATCCATCATAAAGACCGGGAGCAAATACAACTCCGTTGAATCCGTAAAGAACACCTACGTTGCCACACCTTATGGGGAAAAGCAATTAACCGATTTTGCTGCGGTAAAGGACACTTTTCAGATTGCAAAAGACGATGCTTTTTTTTACGATGGCATTGAAAAAAAGGAACTGAACAATATTGTGGGCATAGGCGTCCAGAAGAGCAGTACCGCAAACGCAGTGGCCATAGCGAAGGCGGTAAAGGAACTGGTTCCCGAAATCCAAAAAAACCTGCCCGAGGGGGTTACGCTAAGCTTACCATTTGACTCTTCCGAATATATCGAAAGTTCGGTGAACGATGCCATGATGAACGTCATCTTGGGTATCATCGTCACAGGTTTGATTTTATATCTCTTTGTAAACAACATCAAGGCCACGGTAATCGTGAGCATCTCCATTCCCGTATCGCTTATTATCAATTTTTTGGCGATGCGACTTTTTGATGGATCTCTCAATATGCTATCCTTGATGAGCTTTGCCGTGGCCATTGGGGCCCTGGTTTCGAATTCCATCGTGGTTTTGGAAAACATCCTTCGTCTTAAAAGGGAAGGCTTATCCATAAAGGAGGCCTGCGTTACCGGTACCCAAGAGGTTTTTACGGCGGTCTTGGCCTCCACGGGCACTAATTTGGTGGTGTTTTTGCCCATTGCCTCTATGAATTCCATAGTTGGTGCATTTTTTAGGGAATACGCCTTGACCATTTCGTTCGCGACCATTTTTTCACTTGTGGTCTCCATTACCTTAACCCCGATGCTCGCTTCACTTTTATTGAAGAACGATCCCAAACCCTCCCGGTTTTCAAACTGGATCATGAAATCATTTGAAAGGCTCCAAGAGGTGTACGAAAAATCATTGCGAAGGTTGATGTCAAGAAAACGGAACCCCATCATCCTGTTTGCCGTGATGTTCTTTTTCTTCATCATGAGCATGGGGCTGTTGGGGGAAATCGGATTTGAATTTGAACCGGAATCGGACAACGGGGATTTGTTCGTGGAACTTGAAATGCAGCCGGGCACCTCCATGGAGAAGAATAGGGAATTGACCAAACGGGTCGAACAAGCGATAGCCGCTTATCCCGAGGTAAAGGCGGTATTGAGCATGTTGGGCAGTAAAAACTCCTTTACTACAGGTTCCAATTATACCAACATCTCACTGAAGCTTAACAGCAGCGTGGAACGTGAGCTGTCCAATGCCCAAATTGGGGAGCAACTATTGAATGACCTCAAAGAGATTCCAGAGATAAAGCCCGTAGTAGCAACTGTAAATTCCGAGGAAAGCGGCGATTTGGGATTCTCCCTAAAATCCAATAATGCGGTACAACTGTCCCAAGCAAACGACCAGGTTATGGATCTTTTGAAGGATGTGGAAGGTTTGATTTCTTTCGAATCGAGCCTGCGAAATGGCCCGCCCTTGCTTCAGTTCAAGCCCAAGAAGCGTTTGTTGGCCGAATTGGGTATCTCGGTCAATGAACTGGCCCTGGTCATTCGCAGTGCCATTACGGGGATCAAGGCCACGGTAATGAGTGAAAACGACGTGGAGTACAACATCAACATCAAGGTTCCCGTTTCGCAGGCCAACTCCGTGGAGGATATCAAACAACTCCCTGTACATACGGCAACGGGGATGTTCACAGTTGGGCAGTTGACCGAGGTATCTTATGAAACTGCTCCCGCCCAAATCCTACACAAGGAAAAGTCAAAGACCGCCGAGTTCAGTGCTACGCTTGCTCCCGATTATATATTGGGCGATGTAAGGTCAGCTATCGATGCAAAGCTCAAGGAAATAAGCCTGCCTTCCGATGTGGATTTCCAGTGGAGTGGCAACGTAGAGGAATTGGACAATACGGTGGCCGATATGACGACCACCTTTATATTGGCGCTGGTATTAATGTACATGTTGTTGGCCTCCTTGATGGAAAGCCTGTGGCAACCCTTGGTCATATTCACTACCGTTCCCATGGCGTTGATCGGGGTTTTTGTCATCATGTATTTGGCCGGCACCACCATGAACATCATGTCCTTGATGGCTATCATTACCCTACTGGGCCTGGTAGTGAATGACGATATTTTGATCCACGACTATACCGAACAGTTAATGCACAAGAAGAAAATGGATATTCATACTGCGACCCTACTTTCAGGGAAGACCAAAATGAAGGCCGTTATCATGACTACGGTCGCCATTATATTCGGAATGTTGCCCAACGCTATCGGTCTAGGGGATGCAGGCGCGGAATATCGGATTCCGATGGCCATTGTTACCATTGGCGGGATGATTACCTCCACCGTACTGACCCTGTATTTGATTCCCTCCTTGTTTTATATGCTTAGAAGTAAGAGCAAAAAAAAGGCAGTCGCATGAAACCCTCGGCCATTGAAATCCTAAAGTTTTCGGCCGTGATGATCGTTTTTTTGATCGGAATGCTCATTATGCTCTTCCATAGAGTGGAAAACACATGGATTTGGATAGGGTACATCAGCGTTTGGTGGTGGGTAGAAGCGAGAATCGTTAAGAATATCCATATCAGACTTTGGGTATGGGTGCTTATTCTGGCACTTATTCTATTGATAGACGCCTTGGTAGTTTTCCACTTTGTCCAATGATGGAAAACATGGTATCTGTAATTCAGGTAAATACTGACCTAATCAGATTTATTTCTTAATCACTATTGCCCGGAAAAAGACTTAAGACCGCTGCGCTTCTAGAAACAAGAAAATAGACCCTTTTTCAAAAAGATTGAAAATCAATCCCTTAAAACCGTTACTATTCCGGGTTTTTAATATCGGGCTCTCATACGAAAAAGCAAGCCTATTACTGGTGAAGACCGCTTGTCCATTATAATTGTTGTACTTGACAGGATTCCAATGGTTTCTTATCGGAGACTACTGTTTGTTAATTTGTTATTCAAAGAGCATCAGCAGGGTATATCACAAAATCTATTGTATAGATAACTAGGGCTGCACTCTATGCTTTATGGGCATTATACTCATGACGTTTTGAAATCCGGGAGAATCGGGGCGGCTATTTTTTTCGCAAGGCAAGGCAAAATTTCTCGGCATAGCCGTAGCTACGGGGATAAATTTTAACGACACATTGCGGAAAAAGAGCCAGCCGAAATTTTGGGTTTTAAATCGTCATGAGTATAAATACTACATTTGCCCTATGGATGCTTTAAACATAGCCCCCTTGTTGAGTCTCACCGTAGGGGTGTTTTTGTTTATTTTCATTTTATTCCGAAAGTCGGGTCTGGGCAGGGATAGAAGGCTTCGCTATGTTTTGGCGGTACTGGTCTTTTATTTCGCATTCGTATCCTTTGATTACTATATCACCCTAAGCCAGCCCGGAAGTAGTTGGTACTTTGGAATATCCTATATGTTCCATCATCTGGTGGGGTTTCTGTTCTATTACTTCATTGCCTTATTGATAAAATTGCCGGTAGCCTTTAAAAAATGGGTATTTATCGTTATTGGCCTTACTCTGTTGAGATGGTTCTTCTTTTATCCCCTTTTTGAACACGAAAATATAGGTGAGTTCTTTGCATCGTTACAAACCTCGGGGTATGACGAGTGGTTGTTCTTGGAATACCTCTTGGTCACCTTACTCAATATTTTGTTTTTCTTCCTGGCATTTTATCGGTTTAGGAAGGTTCCCATGGCATTGATCCTTAGCAAGGATGAAAGGCTCAAGTACAAATGGGCCAAATTGATATTGATCGCCCTTGTTATTCTACAACTGGGCATGTTCATTAACATTTTCGTCAGCGGGTACACCTTGGACACCTATCAAATCTCTATGAAATTTGAATCGCTGTTGATCGCTATTTTCTTTTTCATTTTTGCCTTTTCCATTATGCATTTTCCCGTATTTGCCTTTTCGGGCGACTTTGAGGATTTACCGGAAGAGACCAAAAAGAAATATGCAAATTCCTCATTGAAGGATTCGTCCGAACTCTTTGACCAAATAAATGCCTTGGTAAGCGAAGAACAATTGTATCTGGATTTCGACCTAAAATTGAATACGTTATCGGAGAAGTTGGGAAGTTCCGTGCACCATGTTTCACAGGCCATTAATCAGAATTCGGGAATGAGTTTTCCGGATTTCATCAATGGTTTTCGAATCGAGGAAGCTAAAAAGCGACTACTCATGCCAAAACCGGATACCATTTTTGCCATATCGCTCGATGTTGGCTTCAATAGCAAAGCAGCATTTTATACGGCCTTTAAAAAAGTGACCTCCCAAACCCCCACGGAATTCAAAAAGGCCGCCAAAAGGTAACACCAACCCAAACAACATGCGTGGAAAAGTGCTTTGAACCTGTTTAGTTACAGGTCTTTTTTTGGTTCTATGTTGTTTTTAGTGAGTACGGTTAAAATTTATCGTCTTTCTTGGAAATGTTTTTCGGAATGCATCGCCACGAATGTGAAGGTGATACCGGGACGGGCCGATGGGGCGCAGAAATAGTGAGCGAAGGGCTGGAAGTGCAGTGCGCAGCACGACGCATGCAGGCCCGAGAGCGATCGGTGCGCAGCAATTTCCTCGGCCCATCTTGATTTTTTGTTTCGTTTTTCATCAAGGAAAAATGAAAGGAAGCCTTCAAATTGATTATGATGCCGCAGCCTGCACGGCATGGATATGTATGAAGTATTTTGTATCCATTAAAAAAAGAATAGAACCTTTTTTATGTCCGGTATTATAGGGAGCGGCATTCTTGCAAATCGACCACCATACATTTGGCCATACCAAAATATAGTATTATGGAAATTTTAAAAACAATGACTGTTTTGACGGTTATTTGGATGACGATTACAAATTTGACCGCCCAAAACAAGCCTTTGACTGGAAAGTGGGAAGCGGAGTATGAGGAGAACAACGAGAAATCGTATGTGACCTATGAGTTCAGGAATGAAAATGGAAACCTTAATTGTTATACCACTTACCTTAAAGATGATAAAGGCAATAGTGAACCATATGAATCATTGGCCATAAAGGATGTGACGTTTGAAGGTCGAGAAGGCACGGGAAAGTTCATATTTGCCCATGAAGGAAAAAATTATGAGGTAAGGGCCCAGCTTACCCTGGAGGATAGCAATACCTTGGCTATAAGGTATTCGGCTTGGGGCTATTCCGATAGTGAAACTTGGATGCGGTTAAAATAGCGTCCCATGATCAAAGAACAGCAAAAAATCGACAAGGAAAGAATTTGGAAAGGGATTAGAAAAGGATTGGATCGGGAGAAAATAACGATACGGTCCGTACTCTTGGAGTTTAAGTGGAAGCTAATCTTCATATTTTTTCTAATCTTGGTCGAATCCGCTATCACGTTGCTAATTCCTCTGTTCATTGGTTTTGCGATAGACAATGCCCTTAATGGGATATATATAGGTGCCGTTCAGCTTGGCGTATTGGGCACCCTCATCATCCTGATAGGAGGAGGGCGCCGATTTTTCGATTCAAGGATTTATGCAAAGATATACCGCAGGTTGGGCAGTATGACCCTTTTCAAAATCGAAGAAGATTTAACCTCGGTCAAAACCGCACGATTGGGAATGATTAATGAGATTGTCGAGTTTTTGGAAAATTCCCTTCCTGCGTTAGTCTCCACTATCATTGGAATGATAGGAGTGGTTATTATCATCGCGGGTTTGAACCTCAAGGTATTTCTTATAGGCCTCTTTGCCACCTTTTTGGTCTTTCTCATTTATTTTTTGACCAGAAAAAAAACTACCCGTTTCAATAATGCCTATAACAATGAGTTTGAAAAACAGGTGGACGTTATAACGACAAACGATAGACTTTTACTGGCTTCCCATCTAAAGAATATGATGAAATGGAATATTAAGCTATCCGATTTGGAGGTGTTCAATTTTTCAACATCGTGGTTGGTCTTAATAGCTTTTTTGGTACTCTCCATAGTTTTCTCGGTAAACCCGGGAAATGTTGCCTATGGGGCCTTGTTTTCTCTGATTATGTATGTTTTTCAATATATAGAAAGCGTAATTGCATTGCCGGCGTTTTACCAAAATTGGCTACGGTTGAAAGAAATAAAAGGACGATTGGAAAAGTTTTAGGTATATAGGAAGTCGGTACTACCACGAATTTAGTGGAAGGTTTAGTAACCGGAAAACCCAAAATGCAATAAAGGCCGATCGCAATGCGCTTAACGCTTTCCCTAAACATGGATTGCGACCCGCGTGGAGCGATGCGGATAGCCATGATGCGAACCCTTCTTATGGGATATCGCCAAAACAGGTCCAATATTCCATTGAAATAAGGGTAGAACCTGGAAGTCTTAGAACCAAAGAAAGAAATGAAGCTAACAAAAGGGGAAGCATTTTTGTCCTCCGATTTCTTCCAAAATATGGGTGCTGGTCAAAACTAAAGGATTCCTTATTCTCTACAAGAAAGCCCCCATGAATGTAAGGGCTTTTTTTAGTCCTTTTATTGTTCAATCATTGTCTTAAACGATATATGTTTTAGTCAGGGCTTTTGATTGTTTGCGGCGTTCCCGGCACCCTCACTTCAAGTGCTGCGGTTGGATGCTCCTTTTTTTCCATAAAATCACAATTAAATACCAAGTCTTGTCGCCCTTTGCCCAATTGGAAAAAGACAGAATCCAGAACTATTTCCCTGGTCTTGTTAAGGTTGCGGTCATATACACTTGCCTTTTCACCCCCATAATAACGTAGGGATTCGCCAGATTTTAAGGTTACGGGGAGCGCATAGTCGGCACTCCGGTTCATTTCCAGTCGAATGTTGGAGAGGGTAGCATCCTTTGCGGTAAGGATGAAGTGCATTGGGGCATTGTCCCGTTGGTTCGTAAATTGGAAGGTAGAGAACAAAGGTTCCCCTGGTTGTCTTACTTTGCTTAGGTGCTCAAATCGGAATGTTGAAAATTCCGTAAGCTCCCAGACATTATCGCCCAAAGTCTTTAGGCTAAATTCATTTTTAATGTCCTTCATACGCTCTTTCTGGGTTTCGGTAAAAGCATTGGCCATGCGAGCCCTTTCCCAAGTCCCCAACAATTTTAGAATTTCCTTGGATCGCCCATTGGTTTCTAGGCTTTCCTCAGAAACCACAAAGGCGTAACCGGCATCAAAACCGGCACTACGGGCCAACATCCATTCCACATCCTCCACTGGGGTAGCGGTCTGTAGACTAAACCAGCCTAACATGGCGGGCATCATGTTACGTTGAAAATAGGGTTGATTTTTTAAACGGTATTCCGTCTGGCTTTCACGAAAACCGGCATACCAAGGTTCCCCCCAGTTCATACGGCTGTAAATGTGCC
>JBCBSN010000101.1:0-14821 GCA_039819225.1 Bacteroidota bacterium
GGGTATTTCTTGAATATCGCCGCGATGCTCATAGGTATTCCCATAATGCTGCTGATGTCCTGTAAAGCCGAGCAGGAACCCAATGTGGAAAAGAGCTCGGAACCTCCTTATGGGGAAATACCCTGTTCTTTCAAAATGTTTTTTATAGGTCATAAATGGTTTTGTGTTAAGTATATTCACTGTTTTCATGAAATGTGTTCTTTTATAGGTTCAGTTTATCCAGTTCGTTTATCAATATCATGAACATGGGGCCCTTCATCATATCGTTGTCGGGAATGTTGGATTGTTTTGCGTACGGGTCTTTGACCACAAAGGAGCCTACCACAAGATCGCAAATACCATCCCCGTTCATATCCCCACTATCCATAATATTCCATCGGCCTTTATCAAAACCTGCAATCGTAAATGGTTCAAATCGCATTTCATTTCCATGGGATACATTTTCCATGAGTACCAAGGATTCCGTTCCGGAATTGTCGTAATCCGGGAAGAAGGATATTACGGCGACATCCAAATCCCCATCCTGGTCAAAATCCTCGGGAATGGCTTCATAGGCACCGTTCATAGGTTGGAAATAGATTTCCTTAAAGGACAGGTTTCCCAAGCCCTTAAAAATCCTTACCCCGTGATATGGCTTTAGAATGGGTTGGTAATCCGCATTATCGCCCGTCACATGTAAAATATCCTTGGTGCCATCCCCGTCCATATCGGTATATTGGAACGTTACACTGCCATGGGTGGGCGGCAATTGTAGAAGTCTTTTCGTAACAAAGCCCCCTTTTTTGTTGTTGATGAGGGCGTAGACGCTTTCATCGGCCTGGGTTACCATGGCCAGTAAGTCTACCCAGCCATCCTTATCCAGGTCTTCCACAATGATTTTTGTGGGGCCCGTTTTGATGAGCAATGGGTGGCGTTCATAGGTATCGGGGCCTTCATTTTGGAACCATTCCAACCTGCCCGTCCAATTACCAAACTGGGCAATGGCCATATCCTCGTCCCCGTCCTTGTCAAAATCCGCATATGCCACATCCACAGGTCTTTGAAGGCCGTCCACCACGGTTTCAATAGTGTTGTACGCTATGGAGTTGTCTTTCTTTAAAATTCTTACAAGACTTCCACTGGGCGCATCGGTCGAGGTAAAAGAGCCCATTAACAAAGCCCATAACTGCCCTTTTTTCCTATGTATCCTTACGGCCGGCGATGTCATGGCAAGGGATTGGACTAATTCCCCATCTACCGTGAAGATGTTAATAAGGCTATAATCCTTTTTTACATCCGCATGGTAGACGAATCCGGAATCTTCATTGAATTGTACCATGGAGGTCATGGGCGGTGTAATGTTCCTTTGCGGCAAAATGATTTTAAACCCTTCTTTGACCGGCATTTTTTTCGCCATGGCATTGGTTAAAGAAGAGGGTGCGGCATTAATCAAATAGTCCTTGATTTTTTTCCATTCCAGGGTATCCATTAAGGGCTTTTGGGGAAAGATATTGGCGGCCGCTAATTTTTCCCGGGCCATTCCCGACTCTAAAAGGGTCTCACGGCCTTCTTTTTCATAAATGCCATAAAATGCACCCATTTTTGGAAGAACTTCATCTTCCCAAATATGCTTGGGTAACAAACCGGGGGAGACGTACAAATGACAGGATATACAATACTTTTCGCTCAATACCTTGCCCTCAGCTAAATATTCCTCGGAATATTTATGTGCTGTACTGGACATTGGTTTCTCCTTGCCATTTCCCACACTATTGCAGCTATTGAGAACTAGGGCTATCAATAGCGAAGTGTATAATGAATAAAGTGTATGTTGTTTTGCTTTCAATTCTTATTCTACAATTGAGACAGTATCTTCACTTATTATTGCGGTATAGCATCCAATGACTACTTTTTTTCGGGAACATCCATGTAATACTTGGGGTTATATTTCCCTCTTTCCTTGAATCCCTTTAGGTTTTCCTTCATACTTCCGTACCTTGGATAGCTCTCAAAAACGCTACCGAATCCCAATTCCCTTGGATCTCCCTGGGCAACCAAGGTGTTCTTCATTAAGGTATAAAGCGAATCCGCAATACCTAAAAATCTGTTGTCCCCTAAAAGATTAAAGGCACAATCAGGATCCTTTTGAATATTGTAGAGCTCCAATTCCGGTCTTTTGGCGAAAGCCAAATCAAAGGTTTCAGTTCCCGGGGTGTAAAAGCTGTATCGTGGCGTCCAGGAAGATTCATTTGGCTCTGAAGGCATCCCATACCCATGTAGTTTAGGATTTCCCTCTGGCCATCTGTCGGGTTGGTAGTTTTTCAGCAACAGATAAGTGTCCGTTCTGATGGCCCTTACCGGATATCCCAAGTTGTCAAATCGCCTATGGTCATGTCTTTCAAAACCGGTAATCACAAACTTTGGAAGGTTGTTGGTTTGTCCCTTTTGGAATAAATCGGTAAAGCTGTTTCCCACCATTTGTGGCGGGACATCAATTCCGGCCAAATCCAAAATTGTGGGCGCTATATCAATAAAACTGGTCAACCTTTGTGTTGTAAAAGCGTTATTCCCTGCTTTTTCCCAATGCACTACCAAAGGAACATGGACTCCCATTTCATAGAGGTTTCTTTTGGCCCTCGGTAAAATAATCCCATTATCCGAGGTAACGACTATCACTGTGTTTTCAAGATTGTTGGTTTCCTCTAGGACTTCCAACAGTCTACCCAGCTGTTGATCAAACCACTCGATTTCAAAATAATAATCGGCCATTAAACCCTTGGATTCTGGAGTATCCGGGAGAAAAGAAGGCATCTTAACGTTGGCCGTATCAATCCCATTGGCCAAGCCTATACCCTTTTTATAAGGGACATGCGGTTCCTTGGAGCCATACCAGAACCAAAAGGGGACATCATCCTCTTTCTCATTGAGGAAGGATTTAAAGTTTTCGGCAGCATCCGACTTTCCTAGAAACCTTGCCGGTAGTTCTTTTAATTGGAATTTGTTGTATTCAATCCCTGCCGGATTTCTATAACGTCCAAAATCCTTCCAATTGCCGGGCCCCCAACCCTTACCGGTATAACCGATTTTGTATCCATTTTTCTCCAGGATATCCGGAAATACCTCAAATTTTGCTGGAAATCCACTACTATGTGTCCCTGCTTCTTCCAATTGCCATTGGTTCATGCCAGTAAGCAAAGTGGCGCGGCTCACCGAGCAATGGGGGGAAACACAAAAAGCATTCTCGAACAAAATCCCTTTGTGGGCAAGGCTATCAAAATAGGGAGTTGTCACGGCTTTATCTCCATAGGCACCTACGTGATTCCAGGATTGATCGTCACTGATGATGAACAAAAAATTGGGACGTTCCCGAGTTTCTTTTAAGGAAGACTTCGCAATATCCTTTCTCTCAGCACCACAGGCAATAATAAGCCATCCTAAAAGTAGTATAGAACCCCACATGTAAATCCATTTTTTCATCATTCCCCTTACCTGATCGTTCCTTTTTCTGTAGCACTGGTCGTTAACACATCTTTCGCTTTTTCAATACTTTTCCGTACCTTTTTTAAGCGGTTATTGAGCAATAGTATGTCTTTTGAAGTACTACCCTCGACCCGTAAAAGGACCGCCATCTCGTCAAGTGCCCTGCTTTGGGAAATCAATCCCCCCTGCACATTATTGAATCGAATCAATCCTGGTGTTTTCAAACCGCCATTAGCGACAAGATTTCGGATTTCCAATTGTTCAACATCATCGGCAACAATCGCTGGTCGGCTATCCTTTTCCTTAAAGGTCAACCGCATATTCTCAAGAACCATGTTCTTTGCATGTCTTATATAGATGCCATAGGCCGGTATTGTTCCCAAAGTCCTTCCACTGGGATAGGCCTTTTCCAGCTCTGGAATCTCCCGTTCGGCATCCTCTGAATTCCCTCCCCCTTCAAACTCTAAACTAATGTTCCGTAGGGCAATATTCGCCACCGGAATTTTGGCGGTACCTGTAATGTTACATCCATAGTCCTTGGAAATTCCAGTTCCTTGAACATTGGTTATGGAAATGTCCCTTATGTACGGAATTTTGGTTTTGGAATCTTTTCTATAAGATCTATTCCTAGTTCCGAGACGAATGGCTATAGCAGCTCCCTTTATATTGCGAAGTGTAATGTTGTTTACATTTATACGTTCCAGAAAGGCACCATCCGCAGTGAGCAAGGCTATACCTTCATTTCGGGTATCATAAATGGTGCAGTTCTGAATATTGATGTCCCTAAAGCCCCCTGCCGTTTCGGTACCCATTTTTATACCCGAGGCATTGGCGGAAACCACACAATTGCTTACCACAATATTGCTACAGCTCTCGTTGGGAGAAAAGCTTTTGAGGACTATGGCATCATCACCACTATTGATAAAGCAATTGGAGATGCGGACCTGTTGACAGTCTATTAGGTCTAGTCCATCATTGTTTCTGCCGGGCGCATCATAAAACCTTTCCTTTTCAATATCCTTGTTTGCCCTACTATTCACCGTAATCGCATCAATGACCAGGTTCCTACAGGATTGATAGGACTGTACCCAGGAAGCGGCATTGTACAAGGTAATATCCCTAATCACAATATTTTCACAACCCCTTAAGTGAATAATCCTTGGTCTAAGACTAAAAGTGGGCTTTCCATAGGGTCCATCGACCCAGTAATCCCCATTTCCATCGATGGTTCCCCGGCCCAGAATGGAAATGTTCTCTACATCTTCGGCATAAATGAGCATTTTGTTGGTTACCGGTTCTTCCGTTATGGAGGGGTATTTGGAGGGGGTGATAGGAAAATCCTCAAGGGAATTGCTGGCTCGCAACCTTGCCCCCGCCTCAACATGGAGGACTACATTGCTTTTGAGGTAGACTGTGCCCGAAACAAATTCCCCACTGTGTACATAGACCTTGCCCCCGCCATTTTTATGGCATTCGTCAATGGCGCGTTGAATGGCCTCGGTATCCAAGGTTGATCCATCTCCTTTAGCCCCGAATTTGTACACATCATAAACCTGTGCGTCCATTCTTATGACTATCGCCAGAGTTAGTATAAGGAGGCTTATACTTGCTTTGCCGTATACGAAATTGAATCTTTTCATTAAATCATTGAAGGTAAATGCCATTTCCCCATTAAAAATCGTCAATGCCAGACTACTTTTCCTTTCCCCTTGGAAAATGCAATCTCGCTTTTTGGTAAATTGTATGTAATTAATCCAATGTGATCAATAGAATCCATGAACACTGAAAAGTGCTTGGTGACTACAAATCCCGGTACCAACAATTCTCCTTTTGCCTTTAATTTGGGTGTGGGATGTTCTCGCAAACCCTTTTCTTGCTGTTGGGCTTTAAGCCGTTCCTGTTCGGGGGCAATGTTGCCCCAATGCTTTCGCGTTCCTACACCTTGCAATTCAATGTAGTCCACTTTTTTGCCCATTTTTTTAGCCTTTTCCACATAGTTTCTACTATGCGAAGAGGGTACCCGTATGTCCGTTTCCCCGTGTGAGATATAAAGTGGGGTAATCAGATTTTCAACCATCGCTATACCACTTCGGGAATTATAGGCTTCAGGATTTTGCTCAGGTGTAGCTCCTATCCAAGGAAGCATCTCATCCCTAAATTCACCTGAAGTATCCTGTCTGTACCACGCTGCATAGTCGCTCATTCCACAGCGTATTACGGCACTACAAAACAAATCGGGAAACTTGCCCACCAATCCAAGGCCATTGCCTCCCGCCCCACTGCCACCGGCGAAATAGACCTGCTCCGGGTCCTGTACCAGCGCTTCATACGTATTGACCACATACCTATATGCATCATAAAAATCATATAGCTCATACCCATTACAATCCTGCTTACCTGTCGAGTACTTACGTCCCCTCATATCTACCTGGACAGTAAGGAAATTAGGGTACGGATTCTTTTCGCCATTAGGTGGCCGTACCGACATATGCCAACCATGGGAGGTCAATAATACGCGTGATGGTCTATCAGGTTTGTAGACGACAATGGCAAACTTCACACTATCGGAGATACTTGATGGGATTTGTAGAAAGTCGACTTTTTTTGATTTAAAAAAAGTTTCTTCGTCACCCCAGGATTCATATGGAACATCCTCAAATAAAGCATCTGTATCAATTTGGGCACTAATCCGAAAATAAAACAGGTATGCGATTAAAAAAAAGTAAATGGATAAGTTGCGCATATTAGTTGTTTCTTTAGGTTTAACGGTTTTCTTGTTCAAAGTCAAACCATACTATGATCGGGTCGTTCACATCTCCTTCCCTATAGTGCATCTGTCCTAGTAGCGATGTGGGGCCCTGCTCTTCCGTCCGTTTAAATTTTGTGCCAATGGCCGGGATTTCATAGAGAAAGGAAATATCCCCTGATGGAAATTTCGGCACTGTGCCTCCCTTGTTTTCAGGAGGGTCTTGGGGTGTAAACAACCTTAAGTACAAACCTGGGGTTTCCGTAACCATTCTAATGGTTCCTTCCGTTGTTTCCAACTCCGCCCAATACAGATTGGCATGGTATCCCTTAAATTCGGGATAAACCAGATTTTCGAAACTTGCCCCCGTAACGGTATTGTTGTATGCTTTCTCCCATACCCCTAATTGCGGTCCTTTAAGCCGATTTTTCCATACCCTATACGGTCCTTTTCCCATCCACTTTATACGCTTTATCTTTTCCTCCGGATAGCTAAAGGATATCCCAGCAAGATGAACAGTATCGTTGTTTATATTTAGGGGACTTACCTCCAAACGTAGCAAACCGGATGGGCTTACCTTCCATTGGACTTTCTTTGGATAGTCTTCGTTTTCAATCTCCAGCACAAATTCACCCTTGCCATTCTTGGCTCCAAAGATTTTATTTGGCGTATTAGGAGGGCCTACGGAAATTGGTCCCTGTCCAAAAGAAATGGCTCGACCTTTTTTTTCCACCCCGATTAGCAGGCCATTTTCTTTACTGAAAACACACTTTAGATCCTTCACTGTAGCTGACCACATATTTTCGTTTTCTTCAACCTTTACCTCGCCCGGATCGTTTGTCTTCAAAAAAGGCTTAAGCTCATCAAAAAATTCATCCGGTTGTTTCATGGGCCATGTCCAAGTGTAGATTTCCCTGTCAAAAGAATCCGTTGCTGTGAGGGAAAATAGATCACCATCCGAAATGTCCCGGGGAAGTTCAATCCTAAGTAACTTAGTTTCTCCGGGAGCAATGTCCGGCCCATCCAGTTTTCCAGATACCACGCTTTTTCCATCGGTAAATCCATCAATGGCTAAGATTTTCCAGCTAAAGCTGCAGGATTCTATATTGGTGTACAGATATTTATTGGACACGGCCAATTCCCCATCAAAATCCGAACGGACAGTCTTTGGCACAATTTGGATCGGCGACCAAATTTCCTTAATCGTAAAAAAGCTGCCTTCCTCTTCCCTGTAAGGCCCCAAAATACCATCAGGGGCATGGCTTCCATCGCTATCCAACCGGTTGTTTTGATCGGTCCGCACTACGGCTTCATCCGAAAAGGACCAAAGAAATCCACCAGCAGATAGCGGATTAGAAGAATATTTATGCCAATAATCCTCAAGGCCCGCACCGTGCCCCCCGTCGTATAGGCCGTGCAAAAACTCCGTTGGCATAAATACATCATACCCGTCCGCCAACCGGTTTATCCCATACCCATAATCCGGATAATGCCGGGTATCCACTCCATTTCGCTTTAGCCATGGATAGATAATGGGACGTTTCTGGATATCGTATCTATGGAACCATTTTTCATTGGCAAAATCCCATCCTCCTTCGTTCCCATGGTCCCAGATGACCACGCTTGGATGGTTGTGGTCTTTGACGATCAATTCCTTGATCAATTTGGGGCCTACTAGGGTATCATAGGCATCCTGCCATCCCGTAAGTTCGTCCAAAACGAACAGCCCCAAGGAATCGCAGAGTTCAAGGAAACGTTCATCCGGGGGGTAATGGGACATCCGTACGGCGTTCATGTTCATCGCCTTCATTAATCCAATATCCTCCAAATGGTTTTCTTCACTTAGGGCCCTACCTGTTTTGGGCCAAAAGGAATGCCTATTTACCCCTTTGAAGACTACCTTTTGTCCGTTGACATAAAAACCATCCCTCTTTCGAAGTTCCACTGTCCGGAAGCCAAATCGTTCCGTTTTTCGGTAAACTGGCACATCCTTGGATAACAATTCAAACACTACGGTATACAAATGAGGTGATTCCGGATTCCAAGCGGCTATATTCTTAAATATGCCGGAAAGTCCTACTTGATTACTTCTTTTAGAAAGCGTAACTTCCATGGACTCTCCAATTCGTTCTCCTTTGGAAGAAACAACGGTAGCGCGAATCGCCCCCTCAGGAATAGGCCTGTTCAGGGTCAACTGTGCCTTGAATCCACCTGTATGCCGGGCATCAATGGCAACTCTTGAAAAATGCTTATCGGGTAGCACTTCCAAGAAGACCGGACGAAAGATTCCCCCGAATATCCAGAAGTCGGCCTGTCGCTCTGCACGGTTTACTGATGGGTTGGCAGAGTGTTTGGCGACATCCACTTCCAAAAGGTTCTCTTCGCCATATTTGAGCAATCTGCCTATATCGTATTTAAAACGATAAAACCCTCCTTGATGAATTTCACCTGCAGATTTGCCATTTACCGTTACCTTGGTATCTGTCATGGAGCCCTCGAAAACCAAATTGATCACCTTTCCTTTCCAATCCCTAGGGATAGGGAACCGATGACGATATAACCCGTGTTCCTTGCCCAGTGTCCTATCGGGATTTTTGTGGTCGTGTCCGTAATTGTATGTTCCAAAACCCTGGAGCTCCCAATTGGAGGGAACAGGGATAGTGGACCACAAGCCACTTTTTCTACCCTCTGTGACCTTAAATTCCCATTCCACTGCCGAGGCGGCATCCTTTCCGGAGAGATAAACACGTCTATATCCATGCTCCTCTTGGGCCATCAAAGCGCCGAAAAAAGAGAAAACCCAAAACAGTAGCATCAGGCTATTTGGAATAGCGCACAGATTACATTTCATTCTTTGTAAATACTTTAACTAAACATTGGGAGGAGAAGTGCTTCCCTCTATTGTCGGTTCCCCTAAAGCTTACTTTTTGAAACCGCGGATTCAATCCTTTGCCAATACAAGGAAGCACCTATTAAACAACTCAACTAACCTTATGGAAATTACACCTATCTACGTATTCTTAGTTACCTCCGTCTATGGCAGGGTTGGCATCCAACTCCGTCAACGGGATGGGCATTCGCAGCATATCAATGGTCAAGGTTATGGGCACATCCGGTGCCGCATCGTTCCTACGGCCACTATCCTCTTGCACCCCATCGGGCACGGGAGGTTGCTCGTAGCGCGAGTTCGCCTCTACCCTTTCCTTAAAGATGGGAAAAAAGCGATGCGCATCCGTGAGACCATTCGCTTCAAAAGCGGTCTCCCAGCGATATTCGTTAAAAAGGGCAACTTCCATATCGGCCAAAGAACCCGGTACAGGATCCAAGTTGGGCAATTTTGATCGGTTTCTCACCTGGTTGAGCAGATCCAATGCCTCTGCCGTAGGAGCACCTTCCCTTCGGGTCAAGGCCTCGGAAAGATTGAGCAATACTTCTGCATATCGAATAACGAATACATTGTTATTCGAAGCCGTTCTATCGTGATTGGGGTCGATCCACTTTTGAAAGGCCGGACCATCATGTTGGTAACTATCCGCCCAGGGCCTTTGATAATCGTAAATGATGGTTCCCCTTGTAGGATGGTTTATGGTATCGAAGAAGGTGACCGCAAATCGTTCATCGGCCGTATCAAAGGAGAGATAAAAAGGAACCTCGGCCACCGTATTCCCCCATGCCGCGCCAAAGGGGGTATCCCGGGCGTTGGAATTGGAGTAATAGGCGTTTCTGCAGCATTGGTTTATATCCCTCCAAAATTGGAATATAATCTCATCGGAGTACTTAGAGGAGTTCACATTTTCCAAGCCGAACAAATTGTTGAAATCGGGTTCCAAGCTATAGGTCTTGCCGCCACCTTCGGCATTCACCACCCTTCTTAACCAGGTTATGGCATTGTCCAAATCGTCCGATTGCGCCACTCCCGCAGGATCCATGGAACGCTGCAAATACACATTGCCCAAAAGGGCCCTTGCGGCACCTCGGGTCACACGTCCAATATCTTCGGTAGCATGGGGCAAAACGGGTTCTGCCTCCAATAAATCCCGGATAACGCTCTCATAAATGTCACTAATGGGAGAAGTAGGGTTTTCAGCATCTTCCAAGGATTGCAGACGATCCAAAATCAGCGGTACCTCCCCAAAAATGATAAGCAAGTCGTAGTATACATAAGCTCTTAACACCTTGACCTCTGCCTCTATCGATTTAAAGGAGTCAATATTGGGATCATTCTCATCAATTTGATTAATTGCTCCAATTGCAACGTTGGCCTGACGGATGACTTGATAGGCCTCCTGCCAGGAACGGGCAATATGGGAATTGGAGTTGTTCACCCTATAATCGTCCAATTGTGCCCTTACATTTCCCGCACCAGCTTGTCTTGTAGTCGCAAATTCCGTAGGATAAAGGACAATATCGGGATATCTGAAGCTGGCAAAATGCCCACCTGCCATTCTATAGACCTGATTTGCCAGGGCCTCCGCATCTCCCAAGGTTTGTGGAAAGTTTTCCGAGGTGAGCGTATCCAGTGCTTCCTCTTCCAAAAAATCATCACAGCTTAGTGTTAGGCAAAAAGCCGAACAGAGGCATACCAACCATGTTATGTTCTTCGTTTTCATATTCTTTTTTTTAAAGGGTAATGTTTAATCCAAGTTGAATTGATCGGGCCAAGGGATAACCGCTTTGGTCCACCCCAATGTTTACCGTGTTCTGGCCCAGGGTGCTGATGTCCGGATTAAAACCGGGATAATCGGTAATGGTAAACAGGTTGGTACCAGAGATATAGATACGGGTTCGCTGTATGCGTAATCTTTCAAGCAGATTTCCGGGCAACTCATAACCGAGTACTACATTTCGCAACCTAAAGAAGCTGCCGTCAAAGACCACCCTATCGTCCAACGTACCCCTTACATCGGAATCTGCATCGAATTTTGGGAATTGAGCGTTGTTGGGATTTTCCGGCGTCCATCGGTTATCAAAACGCTCTTGCATAATATGTCTGTCCTCTATACTGGAGGCATAGAGGAATTGCGCATTTGTCCAAAGGATATCAACCCCCTGAACGCCTTGGAAGGTCATATCCAAGGAGAAATTCTTATACTTCAGGGAAGTATTTATCCCATAGGTGAAGTCCGGATTAGGATCTCCGATAACGGTTCTGTCATCCGGATCTACATCCCCGTCCCCGTCCAAATCCACATAGCGGTACTCCCCTGCATCCTTCTCAAAAAGGGATCCATTGGGCAAATCGGCATCGGCTTCTTCCTGGGTGGCGTAGATGCCATTCGTTTCATATCCGAAGAAGACACCAAGTGGCCTGCCCTCCTCGATTAAGCTTCCGGGAACAAACTGTTGGATTTCCGGGCCAAAATCCCTTTCGGACAGGATTCTTAGCACCTCGTTCCGATTCCTTGAAAAATTGAGCCCTAAGTTCCACTGAAAATCATCTTTCTGTACCAAGGTGGAGTTCATGGCGATTTCAAATCCCCTGTTCTCTATCTCTCCGGCATTGAAAACCGGGGATGCAAATCCTGAACTAGGGGCAATGTTTACGGCAAGCAACAAGTCCGAAGTGGTTCTCTTGTAATAATCAAGATTAAGGTTTAATCGATTATCGAACATAGCGGCGTCCAACCCCACATTAATCTGGGAGCTTTCTTCCCATTTTAGGTTGGGATTGGCAAAGCTTACCGCATCTACCGTATTTACCAATTGATCTGCAAAAATGGCTCCTGTGGTAGGCACGAATCTTTCGGCGGTCTGTAATACCCCGATTTCCTGGTTTCCCGTAATTCCGTAGCTTCCCCTAAGTTTCAAGAGGTCAAGGGATTCCACATTCCTTAAAAAGCCTTCTTCGTTCACTTTCCAACCGATACCGACCGAAGGAAAAGTACCCCATTGATTGTTTCCCCCAAAACGGGAAGACCCGTCGTAGCGCACCGTAGCATTCAATAAATACCTGTCCTTAAAAGAGTAAAATGCCCGGGCCACCCAGGAAGCCAATTGCCATTTAAAGGCCGCATTATCCACAATGGCCCCTCCCGGTTGGGTACCCGAGGAAATGGCGTCGGCACCGAGCACGTCACTAGCGAATCCCCTGTTCGTTACGCTGATAGAACTGGTCTCAAAGGTCTGCGCCTCAAAAACCCCGGTCAAGGTTAAACGGTGGTTGTTGGATATCTCAGGCGAATAGGTAAGGGTGTTGGTGGTAACCAATTGTGTACTACTGGTGCCGGCCTGTTGGGCCCATCCCGGAAAATCGGTGCCACCGAAACGAGGGCCGGTATTCCTATCGTAATACACCTCCCTGTCCCTTCTATCGATGTCTACTCCCAAAGTGGTCCTGAACTTAAGTGAGTTAGTGAATTCGTATTCCGCAAACAAGCTTCCCAACAGTCTATCCGAGATGAGATTGTCTGTAGCTCCCTGAAAAAGGGATTCAATATTGGCCGAATTTCCGCCGCCTAAAATGGTTTGATGGAGAAACTCACCATTTTCATCGAATATGGGTTGCAAGGGAGAGGCCGCAACGGCGAACCTAGGGATACTGATAGTGTTTCCTGCCAAAACAATATCGGAATCGGTCCTGCTATAGCTGAAATTGGTACCTACCCTGAACCTGTTAAATCCTTTTTCCAGATTCATTCGGAAAGAATTCCGCTCAAAACCACTGGTTCTAACAATTCCATCCTGTAAAAAGTTATTGACCGAGAGGAAATAGTTAAGATCTGTATCCGTCGCACCCGACACGGATAACTGAACGTTACGAATAATGGCATCCGTGAAGGCTAGATCCTGGTAGTCCGTAGCATTGTTGAGGAGATTGTTAAGTTCCTCTTCGGATACCGGAAGTGGTTGGGTGGAATTGCCAAAACTTTCCTGTACAGCTGTTACAAAGTCGTTAGGGGAAGCCACGTCAATTCTCCCCACGGGAGATTGAATACCGGCATACATATCAATGTTAACAACGGGCTTTCCGGGTTTGCCCCTTTTTGTTGTGATAATGACTACTCCGTTGGCTCCCCGTGCACCGTAGATAGCCGTAGCGGAGGCATCCTTTAGTACTTGTATGTCCTCTATGTCATTGGGGTTTAGGGTGGCCAATGCATTTTGGTCGTTGCTGGTTGGGCCAGTCCCCCCTATTCCACCGGGTGTGGATAAGCGGTTGTCGCTTATAATGGGAATCCCATCGATTACATACAAAGGCTCGGAATTTCCCGAAATGGAATTGGTGCCCCTTATCTTCACCGAAACCCCACCTCCCGGCGCCGCATTGGCCTGGGTAATCTGCACACCTGCAATTCTACCCTGTAGGGATTGCTCAAAACTGTTTACGGGAACATCCTGGATTTCTTCTGCCTTTATGCCCACTGTGGAACCCGTTAGGTCTTTTTTTCTTTGGGTTCCATATCCTATGACCACTACCTCCTCAAGGCCCTCCGCACTTTCGGACAGGGAAACGTTAAGGGTAGTTGACTGCCCAACCACAATCTCCTTGGTCTCAAAACCAAGATAGCTGTACACGAGAACAACATCGGAGGAGGAGACTTCAATACTATAGTTGCCATCAAAGTCCGTGGCAACCCCATTGGTAGTGCCTTTCTCAATAATGGATACCCCGGGCAATGGCGTACCATTGGCGTCCGTTACAGTACCGGATACGGAGCGTTGGAGCAATGGTTCAATTTCCTTTACCTCCTTTACCTGAGATTTTGTGTTTGGGGTCTTCACTGGGAGGGATACCCGTTTTAGAACAATTTGTTTTTTTACCACAGTATAGGTGACCCCCTTATCGCTAAAAAGAATTTCTAATATTTCTTTTATGGGGGTATCCACCACTTTTAAAGAAATCTTCCTTTGCACATCCACTTCTTCCGTCTTGTAGAAGAACTTGAATTTGCTTTGGGATTCAATGTTCTTGATTACGTTCTCTATGGTCTCTTGGTCAATATCCAGGGAAAGCTTCTTGGTCTGCGCATAAGAATTGGCGAAAGTGTTCACCAACGCCAATAGAAATAACAGGCATGAAAGCTTCATGGTGCGGTGCTTATTTAAAAGGTTTCCCAGAAGAACGGGAAACACGTCCTTTTTTTGCATAATTTTGAGCGATTTTGATTTGTTAATTACTAGCTGTCAAAGTCCTTATGTCGAGAAACGTGGCCGCGTTTCTCGACTTTTTTAAATGTTCTAAGTTTTCATATGTCGGTCATCTTTGTTTTGCATTATTCCTTTTCTCTACTGTCCATAGGGTAGATAGCTTCCGTCTACTTACTGGTACTCTTATTCTGGTTCTACTATTATTATTTTCTTCCCTTCGATTTTATATTCAAAAGAGGCACTTTCCTTAAAGGTGTCCATGAAGTCCATTACCGATTCATCCGTAAAGACACCCCTAAACTTCATCTGCCCCAAAGCATGGAATTCGTTTACGATAACTACACCGTAGTGCCTTTCTATTTTTTGCACAATGTCATTGAATGATTGATTATTGAAGTTTAGTTTTCCGGATGTCCATCCCAAATAATCATCAATATCCACTTCGCTTACCGTGATAGACTCGTTATTCAACTCTGCTTTTTCCCCAGGCTTTATGACAATGTGATTTTCTTTATCCTCTTGGGATAT
>JBCBSN010000102.1:0-14422 GCA_039819225.1 Bacteroidota bacterium
GATACTTCCCAATCCACCTCCTAAAAAAACAAGAAGAAGTTGTCTCATACCCAAAAGTAAGAAACTAAACTGCTTTCTTGTACTTGGAGGAAATCAGGTTGACCGGATAGATTTTTGAGACCGAAGAAGACCCTGAGTTGCGCTTTCCAGGCTTCCGAAATTGTTGTTGTACGCTCCTCATACTAAAAATCAGCATAAGTGCATTTATACCGATCAAAACAAAAAGAATGGTAAAGAAAACCGTCATTGTAATCGCCCCTTTTTGATTATTAACGCAAAATTAACGTATTTGGTATGTTATACGCGGAAAATCGGGAAAATGTTGTCAGAAAGGGAATTTTTGTCGTGAACGTAATTATACGGTCAGTTTTTAAGCAAAATCTTAATACAGAAAAGAATTATTATGAATAATAGGAAGGCGATGGCTACCCACTTGACCCCTTTATAGTTCCGCAGATGGAGTTTTCTGTCTTTTTTATAAGCAATAGTTATGGCAACGGTGAATAAAATGATGAAAACTATCGTAAAAGCAATTTGTCCGCTGCTGAACATAAACCTTATTTTTAGGCAAAGCTAATACAAAGAAATATGAAAAGTAAGATTAAGGCCGTTGAACGCTTCCATAACTCTTTTGGTTTAGGGGTTTCCAAGGAAATGAAGGCTAATTTGGGCACGTCCAAGAATGTATTGCGGTACAATCTGATGGACGAGGAAAACAGGGAATATCTGGAAGCGGCCAACAACGGCGATATGGCCGAGGTAGCGGATGCTCTTGGGGATATGCTCTATATCCTTTGTGGAACCATTTTGGAACATGGTATGCAACATAAGATCGAAGAGATCTTTGAAGAGATACAGCGCAGCAATATGAGCAAGCTGGGGGCGGACGGTAGACCAATTTATCGCGAAGATGGCAAGGTACTTAAGGGGCCAAACTACTTTAAGCCTAATATTCAGGGGGTCTTGGATGCATGAGCGATTTAAAAATGAAGTATGTTCAATTTCTCCATTTTGAAGATTTGTTTTTGGCATAAGTGTATAAGGCTAGGTACTGGCCCATAAAGCCATTCCCTTCCTTATTTTGAACCACCGAAATTCTATAAGGCAAGTTCCATAGACCGTTCTCCCTGATCCTTAGTCTTAGTAGGGCAATAATTTCTATTTTTATGGTGATGGATAATATTCTTAAAAAATATGTACCGGAAAGAGCGGTAAGTGCCTGTATGAATTTGATAAGGGACACGGGAGTTCATCTTAAAATCGTGCGCAAAAGGGTAACTCGCCATGGGGATTATAGGCGATTGCCCAACGGACTGCACCAAATAACGGTAAATGCCTCTTTGAACAAGTACAGGTTTCTTATAACCCTTGTCCATGAGATTGCCCATTTGGTAGCTTTTGAAAAATATGGCAGGCATATTAAACCCCATGGTAAGGAATGGAAGAGGACTTTCCAGTATATGATGTTGCCCTTTTTGAGGCCAGAGGTCTTCCCTACCGTGCTTTTGCCACTTTTGGCCGTACATTTCAAGAACCCAAGGGCCAGTAGCGATACCGATTCCAGATTGTCGTTGGCACTAAAACAGTTTGATACCGACAATAAAGATAAGACCTATATTTTTCAATTACCTTTGGGAAGTGTGTTTCGCATTTATAACGGAAAGTTGTATAAGAAGGGAAACAAACGTATTAAGCGTTATGAATGTTTGGAGATGGGTACAGGAAAGATATACCTTTTTCAACCCAATGCGGAGGTAGAACAAGTGCATTGATACACTTTCCGGTCATAGGTTTGAATGCAGGGACATATTGTTTATTGGGGGATATCCATTGGTTTTTCAAAATGGTTTATGAAATCATCTGAATAACATTATGAGCAAGAATTATTATGCGGTGTTGATGGCCGGGGGGGTTGGATCGCGGTTCTGGCCAGTAAGCACATCAGCCTACCCCAAACAGTTCCATGATATGCTGGGTACGGGCGATACACTGATCCAGAAGACCTTTAAACGGCTCAGTTCCTTTATTCCCAAAGAGAATATTTTGGTTCTCACCAATGCCCGGTACAACGATATAGTGCTACAACAGCTACCTGGCATAACGCAGGAACAAGTGGTTTTGGAGCCGGCCATGCGCAATACGGCCCCCTGCATATTATATGCTGCCCTAAAGATCCAAAAAAAGAATCCCAACGCCGTTATGGTAGTGGCACCCAGTGACCATTGGATCGAAGATGAGCAAGGTTTTGCCCGGGATATCGTTAGTTGTTTTCACAAATGTGAAAGCGAAGACGCATTGTGTACTTTGGGTATTGTCCCCACTTTTCCAAATACCGGATTTGGATATATTGAGTATGGGAAACGAGGTGTGGAGAAACTTAAAAAAGTTCATCAGTTCCGGGAAAAACCCGATTATGAAACTGCCAAAGAATTTTTGGCCCTGGGGAATTTTCTTTGGAATGCCGGGATTTTTGCCTGGAGTACCCGCACCATTATAAATGCATTCAAAGCGTATAGCACTTCCCAATATGAACTGTTTTATAGCGGGATGAGTTGTTACAATACCCCTCGGGAAACCGGGTTTATCCATGAAAACTACCCCAAAGCGGAAAATGTGTCCATTGATTATGCCATCTTGGAACGATCGGATTCTATATATGTGCTTCCCGCCTCTTTTGATTGGAACGATCTAGGCACCTGGGGTTCCCTTTACGATAAGTTGCATAAGGATCAGGCCAATAATGCCGTTGTTAACAGTATGGTTTTGGCCCAGGATGCTTCCGGAAATATGATACGGGGCCCCAAAGGCAAGGTTATCGTAGTGGATGGCCTTCAGGATTACATCATTGTGGATAAGGAAGATGTTCTGCTGCTTTACCCCAAGGCCAAGGAGCAGGACATAAAAAAAGTATTGCAAAAAGTAAAGGATACCTTTGGTGAAAATTTCGCATAAATATGGCAGAGAATCTTAATCAGGGCGATACGGCCCCCTCTGAAAAACCTCAGGACAGTGGCGGGGAGGTTAAGAAGGATTTTAAGGGGCTCTTGGGCAGTACCCGGACCTTTGTTTTGGAGTTATTGGACATCCGCAACAACACTGATCAAGGTGCCACAAAAGATGCCATTATAGCGGATATTCCCTTTAAGGGCCATACCTCCTGGATTTTGATCTGTTCCATCTTCATTGCCTCCGTGGGCCTCAATGCCAATTCCACGGCGGTGGTCATTGGGGCCATGCTTATATCCCCTCTAATGGGCCCTATTTTAGGGATAGGCATGTCCGTGGCCATCAATGATATTGACACTTTGCGGCGTTCCTTAAAGAATTTTGCGGTGATGGTGGTGCTGAGCGTGCTTACGGCCTATCTTTTCTTTAGGTTTTTTCCATTGCGTGACGAATCCTCGGAACTTCTGGCACGTACCGCACCGGATATTCGGGATGTACTTATTGCCTTTTTTGGGGGCTTGGCACTGGTAATCGCCAGGGCCAAGAAAGGTACCATCGCCTCGGTGATTTTTGGGGTGGCCATCGCAACGGCCTTGATGCCTCCCCTTTGTACCGTAGGTTTTGGACTGGCCATTGGCAATTGGGGTTATGCTTGGGGAGCCATGTATCTGTTTATTATCAACACCATTTTTATTGCTTTGGCTACATTTTTAGTGCTTAAGCTGTTGCGCTTTCCCATGGTACGCTATGTAAACTCCAAGAGACGCAGGTTTATTTCCCGTATTGCTTCCATCATCGCTATTTTGGTAATGGTCCCTGCCGGGTTTACGTTCTATGATGTCTTTCAGGAATCCCTGTTCAAGAAGCAGGCCAATCAATTTATCGACGATAAAATAGCTCCCTATAAGTTTTCCGGGGAAGGAAGGTTTCTGGAGGATTTCTCGGATATTGAGTTTAACCATGGCGAGAATCCGTCCATTGAATTGGTGTTTATGGGAAATGAGACCGTTCCCGATAACGTCATTGCCACTTGGAACGCACAAAAAGATGAATTTTCCAAGCTAAAGGATGCGGAGCTACGGATAATTCAGGGATCCAAGAGCGATGAACTGGACCAGTTGAAATACGTTAACGAACTGTACGAATCGCAAAAAGCAGTTTTATTGGGAAAAGATGAAAAGATACAATTATTGGAGTTGGAGGTAAATCGCTTAAAACAGATGTCCACCAAGCAGATTCCTTTTAAGGAGATTAGTGCAGAGGCCAAAACCAATTATGAGAGCCTTAGTGCTATGGGATTTTCCTACACCATACAGACCGATTTTAAAAAAACCGATACCATTCCCGTTTTTGAGGTGCGTTGGAAAAATGGCATTTCCCGTAACCAAAAGCAAACGGACACCAAAAAACTTACGGATTGGTTAAGGTTGCGGTTAAAGGATAACAACATCCAGTTGCATGAAATAGGGGAATAATGCTACAAGTACAAGCGCAAATACAAAGTTCAAATTCAAGGACAAACGATGTATTCAAAATGAAATCGATTCATTTTCCAGTTGATACATTAGAAAACCGATTTCTGTTTTCACCTTCCTCTTGACACCCCTAAAGTCCCCTCGAGGGGACGGCCCCAAGTTCAAATTTCGTACTTCCAACTTCGTACCTCGTACTTCTAACCTTGTATTTCTAATTTCGTTCCTCAATATACATTTGGCGTACCTTTTTGAACAGTTCCGAAGAGTAAACGAAGTTTGTGACCGCTTCATTATCGGTCTTAAAGATTTCCTTATTGGTACCTTCCCATTCCTTGATTCCGTTTTTCAGGAAGATGATCTGTTCTCCTATTTCCATGACCGAGTTCATATCATGGGTATTTATTACGGTAGTTATCTCATATTCCTGGGTAATCTCCTGGATTAGATTGTCAATTAAAATGGCGGTTTTGGGATCAAGTCCGGAATTGGGTTCGTCACAAAAAAGGTACTTGGGATTCATGACTATGGCCCTTGCTATGGCCACCCTTTTTTGCATACCCCCGGAAATCTCGGATGGATATTTGTGATGCGCATCCACCAGATTTACCCGTTTCAGTACAAAATCCACACGATCCTGCATTTCCGACGCGGATTGTTTGGTAAACATTTCCAACGGGAAACGCACGTTGCCTTCAACGGTCATGGAATCAAAAAGGGCACTTCCTTGAAAAACCATCCCCATTTCCTGTCTAAGATTGCGTTTTTCCCCAAGGGACAGTTGGGAATATACCTGTCCGTTATAACTTATGGTACCCTCTTCAGGGGCAAAAAGTCCCAAAAGGCATTTTATGAAAACCGTTTTACCGGAACCGCTTTGTCCGATGATAAGATTGGTCTTTCCCTTGTCAAAATGTGTGGAGATTCCCTTGAGAACATGGGCCTGTCCAAAAGATTTATGTATGTTGTCGACCAAAATCATTAGCCCAATAAGAGTTGTGTTAGCAGATAGTTAAGGATTACGATGATAACGCTGGTCCATACGAACGAAGTAGTGGCCGCTTTTCCCACTTCAAGGGCACCTCCCCGCATATAAAAACCGTGAAAAGAAGGAACCGTGGCAAGCACAAAGGCAAAGACCAAGGTTTTAATAAAGGAATAGGTGACGTGGAAAGGAATAAAATCCAATTGTATGCCTTCCACAAAATCCGCGCTGGTACTAAAGCCTCCAAAGACACTGCCTACCCACCCGCCCAAAATGCCCAAATACATGGAGATAGCGATAATAAACGGATAAAGCAGCATGGCCACAATTTTGGGGAACACTAGATAATTCAAAGCATTTACTCCCATGACCTCAAGAGCGTCAATCTGTTCGGTAACCCGCATCGTACCAATACTCGAAGTAATATAGGAGCCCACTTTCCCCGCCATGATGATAGAACAAAAAGTAGGTGCAAATTCCAATATAATGGATTGCCTTGTGGCAAATCCGATAAGGTTTCGGGGAAGAATGGGGCTGGTAAGGTTAAGTGCTGTCTGTATGGCCACCACTCCCCCAATAAAGAAAGAAATAAAGATAAGAATACCTAATGAACCATAAATGAGTTCGTCTATTTCCTTTAAGATCAACGACTTCATTATGCGCCATTTGGTAGGTTTTCTAAAAACCTCTTTGATCATAATCGCATAACTGCCGATCGATGCTATATAATTCATGCGATAAAAATAGACTACTCGCCGTAAAAATAACAATAAAGGTATTCAATTAATCTGCATTTGAAGTTGCAATGGGGTATTTTATATACATTTGTTGCTTTAAAAAACGGGGCATGTCCGGAAAGGGTATCGTATCTTTTTTATGGGTTGTGGTCGCTTTTTCCATATGTGGGGATACCCTGGGACAGCGGCGTTCCAAAGGTGCCCCAAGGGAGGGGGATTCCGTAATGCCCCATACTTCGCCCAAGCTTGTGGTAGGTATTGTGGTAGATCAGATGCGCTACGATTATCTTACCCGTTTTTGGACCCATTTTGAAGATGGCGGATTCAAAAGATTGGTAAACGGGGGGTTCAATTGCAAGAACAACCACTTTAACTACGTCCCCACAAGTACCGGTCCGGGGCACAGCTCCATCTATACGGGTACGACTCCGGCCATCCATGGCATAATTGGTAATGGATGGTATGACAAAGGGAGCGGGAACACCGTTTACTGTGCCGGGGACAGTACCTATGTCTCGGTGGGCACCACGGGCAAGGAAGGTCAAATGTCCCCTCATAGGATGACGGCTACCACCATAACGGACCAGTTGCGCCTGCATACCCAGATGCGGGCCAAGACCATTGCCATTGCTTTAAAGGACAGGGGAGCCGTACTTCCCGGAGGCCATACGGCCAATGCGGCCTATTGGTTCCATGGGGGCAATGAGGGCAATTGGATCAGCAGTTCATACTACATGAGGCAATTGCCTCAATGGGTCCGTGATTTCAATGCTTCGGACAATGTTAGGAACTACAAAAAATCCTGGAATACCCTAAAGGATATCAATACATATGCGGAAAGCGGTTTGGATAACACCTCACATGAAGGTCTTTTCCCTGAGGAGTTGGCCCCTGTGTTTCCCCACAACAGCCCGGAACTGCTGGATAAGGAAAAGAATTTTGACATATTAAATGCTACCCCCTATGGAAACAGCATTACCTTGGATTTTGCGTTGGCCGCCTTGGAGCATGAGGGTCTAGGCAAGGATTTGATCACGGATTTTTTGGCCATCAGTTTCTCCAGTACGGATTATATAGGACATAAATACGGTGTAAACTCCAAAGAGGTGGAAGATACCTATATACGATTGGATCGGGATTTGGCCCATCTTTTTGATACGTTGGACAAGAAAGTAGGCGAGGGGGAATACACCGTTTTCTTAACCGCAGATCACGGTGCTATTGAGGTGCCTTCCTACCTTATGGAAAAAAGGATTCCCGCTGGATATCTTGGTTGGGATGACTTAAAACAGGATTTTGACCGGTTTTTGGAGTTCACCTACGGTACCAAGGATATTATTACCAATTTTTCCAATAACCAGTTTTTCATGGACCACAAGATTATTGCCAATTTGGATTTGGAGCTGGATGATGTGCAAGAAGAAGTGGCCCGGGAATTATTGGGCTACGGCCCTATAGATCGTGTTTATACCGGGTACCAGATGTGGCAAAATGAATATACTTCCGGTATTCCTTATATTCTGCAGAACGGGTACCATCAAAAAAGATCGGGGGATATTCTTGTTGTTCTTAAGCCGGGATATATAGGTACCCCGCGCAAAGGTTCTACCCACGGATCTCCAAGAAATTATGATACCCATGTGCCTTTATTGTTTTATGGTAAGGGGATACAAAAAGGAAGCTTGGCAGGGCGCACCGAGATTTCGGATATAGCTCCAACACTGGCCGTACTGTTGGGGATTGCCTTTCCCAGTGGATGTACCGGGCAGCCCATATATCAGGTATTGGAATAATACGGTTATGAAGCAAGGACCTATCGGTATTTTTGATTCAGGGGTGGGTGGTACTTCCATATGGAGGGAGGTCCAAAAAGGCCTACCCAATGAGGATACCATTTATTTGGCGGACGGCAAAAATGCGCCTTATGGCGAAAAAACCAAGAAAAGCATACGGGAACTAAGCGTTAAGAATACAGAACTTTTGCTCCAACACGGTTGTAAGCTCATTGTTGTGGCCTGTAATACGGCAACCACCAATGCGATTTCCGTATTGAGGGAAAAGTATCCCGTTCCCTTTGTGGGCATAGAGCCGGCCATAAAGCCCGCCGCCTTGGAATCGGAGTTGGGCATTGTGGGCGTGTTGGCCACTAGAGGTACGCTTGCCAGTGAATTGTTCCATAAGACTTCCTTGGATCATGCGAACCATATTGAGATTTTGGAGCAGGAGGGAACAGGCTTGGTGGAACTTATTGAAAGTGGCCATATACATTCGGAAAAGACCAAAAAACTTCTCGGGAAATATGTGGAACCCATGTTAGCCAAGGGCATTGATCATTTGGTATTGGGGTGCAGCCACTATCCTTATCTGATTCCGGTTTTACGTGAGATGGTTCCACCACACATTAAAATCATAGATTCCGGAGAGGCTGTGGCCCGCCAGACTAGAGCAATGTTGGAAAAGTACGATTTATTGAATGGCCAAAAAAATGAGGGAAAGCATCGGTTTTATTCCAATACCGATGTTACCGTACTTACAAAACTATTGGGGAAAGTGGATGTTCACATGGAAGTGTCAGGGTTGGATTTTTAAGAATTAAAAATGAACAAAGGCAAATGCGTGGTTTCCATACGGAGAACCATATATCATTTGTCAAAAAAGGCATAGATGTTCTACCGCAGATTCTTCGAAACCCGGTTCTTTTACCATGAGTTTATGATTCCTTGTTTTTATCCTTAAAAACGGCAAAAATGGATTTTTTGCATCTGGGCGGCACTTTTATTGGTAATTTATTAATTTAGGCACTCAGATTATTGTTTTTTTTGGATTAGACGGAAAAGGTTTACGGTTTTGGAGTCAAAGGCTATTGTTAGGGGGATAAGGAACAAAAACCATTTTGTATTCCGGAGGCTTTTTGAGAGCTCGTACGGGGATTTGGTCCACTACGCACATGGGTATCTATTCCATAAAGGCTCCAGTGAGGATGTGGTGCAGGAAGTTTTTATGCATCTTTGGGAGAATTCCGAAACCATGGATATACAAACCAACATTAGGGGCTATCTGTATGCCATGGTTCGCAACAGATGCCTGAACATTTTAAAATCCGTCCGTATTACCGATACCGCGGGGGTTCTGGAACTGCAATCCCTTCCAGATACCACCTACAACCCGGATTATCCTTTTGACCCGCCTCAAGGTTATCCTCAGGTGCAGCTCCAGGGTGTTCTTGAAAAGTTGCCTTCCCGTATGCGCACTATAGTAAGACTACGTTTTGTGGACAACTACAAATATGCCGAGATTGCCGAAGAATTGGGGGTCTCCGTGAACACCATCAAGACCCAATTGAGAAGGGCCAAGTTAAAGTTGGCCCAATATATTCTTGCCGTGGTTGCGCTTTTATCCGTTTTATAAGGTCTAATTTTTAGGACTCGCTAATTTTTTTCGGCATAAATTTATATTTCTACATTTTTTTGTCACCCATTTTTGATATTTCCTTGTCTAAAGGGTAGAAGTGATACCCGCTTTCATTTAGAAATAGTCAAGTATAGGGGACCAATTTTAATTGGGAAATGGTATGAAACCTCCGGGAATGGAATTCAAACTCATTTTTAAAAAGATCAACAACACGCTTAACGCTGAGGAAAAGGCAATTTTTGATGCGTGGTATACCGAATCCCCAGAGCATAGGGCCTATTTTGAACGAGTCCTGAAAAACCACGATAAGGACTTGGATTTGGTAGATATCCAAAAAGGATGGGATCAGGTTTCTTCAAAAATCGATACGGGTAGAAAGAAGGCCAATTATTGGCGTTATGCCGCGGCTATTGCGGCCCTTTTTGTCCTAGGGACCCTTGCCCTTGTTCTAAGCCCTGATTCCCAAAGCCCTGTTGTAGACAATGAGGTGCCCGTTAAAAAGGATAGTATCCAACCGGGCATGGACAAGGCGGTACTTACTTTAGAGGACGGATCTACGGTTGCTTTGGAAGAGGGCGGATCCTATTCCAAGGACAACCTGTCCAGTAATGGAACCTCATTGACCTATGCCAAATCCAAGGGTTCCGTAGAAACTGTGTTGCATAACGTATTGACCATCCCAAGAGGAGGCCAATTCTCATTATCCCTGGCAGATGGTACCCAAGTATGGCTCAATTCCGAAACAAGGCTGAGATATCCCATAGCCTTTCCTAAAAATGCGACTAGACAAGTGGAACTGCTCTATGGCGAGGCCTATTTTGAGGTGTCGCCCAGCTCGGCCCATGAAGGAGCCCGTTTTGTGGTCAAGCAAAAGGAACAACACATTGAGGTTTTGGGAACAGCGTTCAATATAAAGGCCTATGTGGGCGAGGACTTTGTGGCCACTACCTTGGTTGAAGGAAGTATTGTGCTTAAAAAAGGTCCCATTGCAAAGGAACTCTCTCCTGGACAGCAATCCGTGGTAAATATACGAACCGATGAGGTGCGCATTGCGGAAGTGGATGTATTCAACGAAGTTTCATGGAAGAACGGTTTTTTCAGTTTTGAAGATAAACCATTGGGGGAGATTATGACAGTACTTTCCCGATGGTATGATGTTGAGGTAGTTTATGGAGACGAAGAAGTAAAAGGAAAAACGTTCAACGGTGTCTTCAAAAAATCTTCGGGAATAGATGAGATTTTAATGATGATCGGCAATACCAACGAGGTAACGTATAGTATAAACCAAAAAACAATTACTATGAAATAAAAAGAAAAAGGGATGGGGTCGGAATCTGGAAAATTTGAACCACCATCCCAGTATCAATTAATTAAAATTAACTAACATTCAAATTTATGAAAACTAAACCAAACGGGTCCGTCTTGTCCTTGGTACAAAGACCCGTGCTCTTTGCCATGAAAATCCTCATTTTCTTTTTTTCGGTACTATCCTTTGGGTTTAACGTAGAAAAGGGGTTTTCCCAAAATGCAAAAATCACCTTCGATTCGGATGTGGAACTTTCCGTAAAGGAGGTTTTTAAGGTGGTTAAAAGACGGACGGACCACACCTTTATCTACAAATCGGGCCTGTTTAAGAACACCCCTAAGATACCCATAAAAAGAGGGGTGGTCACTTTAGGGGAATTGCTGGAGAAGTGTAAAACTGTGGCCTCTTTTGATTTTGAATTTTCATCGAAGGGAGTTATCCTTTTGAGAAAAGTACCAAAACTGCCCACTCTTGCACCCCCTCAACAAAAACCGATAACAGGAACAGTAACGGATACCAACGGCGTGCCCTTGCCAGGGGCCAGTATTGTGGAGAAAGGAACCACAAATGGCGTTACAACGGATTTTGATGGGAATTTCACCATATCGGTGTCCAATACCGATGCCATTTTGGTGCTAAGTTATATAGGGTACAGCAACAAGGAAATAGCGGTCGGTGAACTGGATACTTTGGCTATAGAATTGGAACAAGATGTAGCCGGTCTAGAAGAAGTTGTGGTCATTGGTTATGGCACACAACAGGTAAAGGACCTTACGGGATCCGTATCCGTGGTATCTGATGAATCTATAGAAAATAGGCAAGCTTTTCAACTTTCGGATGCTCTACAGGGATCTACGGCCGGGGTAACCGTAACCAGAAGCGGGGGACGGCCAGGAGCTAGTTCCGAAATACGGGTTAGGGGTATTACTTCGTTGAACGTGAATAATCCGTTGGTCATTGTTGATGGGGTTCAAGGATTGAGCTTGGACGATGTAAACCCGAACGATGTAGAATCCATTAGTGTTTTAAAAGATGCTGCCTCACAGGCTATATATGGGGCCAGAGCTGCATCAGGTGTTATATTGGTGACTACGAAAAGAGGTAAGGACGGACGATTTAGTATTGATTATGATTATGAACTGGGCATTAGTTCCCCGACTACCCTTCCCAGCTATGTGGATGCCAAGACGTACCGGACACTCGCTAATGAATACTCTACCAATGATGGAGGAGGGGAAACCTTTGACCCCGATATTACAGAGCAATATGAACAATTAAATGCCGAAGATCCAGATTTGTTTCCGGATACTGATTGGCAGGAGGCCATTCTTAACAACCAATCTCCACTTCGCCATAGACATAACCTCGCTTTTGCTTTAGGATCGGAAAAGGTATCCACAAGAGCCTCTTTCAGCTATGTAACGGAGGAAGGTCTTTATCCCAACAATGAGTTTGAGAGGTATACCTTTAGGGTAAACAACAATCTTAACTTTTCCGACGCAATAAAGCTCAATATAGATTTTAACTACAGAAGGGTAAATACTTTGTTGCCTGGACAAAGTGCTACAAGTGGCGCCAATTCCATTGTGGCCCAGTCCTTTCGATATCCCGGCATCTTTCCCGCAATAAGGACGGATGGGGAATGGGGCGAAGGCAAAGACGGTGAAAACCCCTTGGCCGAGGTTACTGAAGGTGGAAGGCTGGATCAGGAGTTAAACCAATTGAACGGTAGGATAGGGCTTACCATAAAACCTCTAAAAAATATAGAAGTACAGGCCAATTTTGTCCCAACCTTTGATTTTAACAGATACGACGAGTTCGTTACTCCACCTTTGTTGCCCAGGACCGGCAGTACTACCGAGTTTTTCCCGAGACCTATTTCCAGTCTGGAAAAAAGGGAGACAACGGTAACCAATCTTTCCTCGCAAGCTATAGTGTCCTATAATAATCAGTGGGTAGACCATAGTTTTGGTCTTTTAGGCGGTTATGAGGATGTAAGTACCGAGTGGGAAAGGTTTGGTACTACCAGCAGGGACCTGCAAATAGAAAATAGGGCCCTGGGCTTTGGTGACCCTTCCCTGACCCTTAATTCCCAAAATAAATCCAAAAACGTTATCCGCTCCTTTTTTGGAAGGCTCAGTTACGACTATAAGGGCAAATACTTATTGCAATCCAATTTTAGGGCGGATGGATCTTCCCGTTTTGCCAAGGAGAACCGATGGGGATACTTCCCTTCCCTTTCCCTGGGATGGGTGGTCTCCAACGAAAGTTTTTCACTACCTAACGCCATATCCTTCTTAAAGTTAAGGGCCTCCTATGGAGAGGTAGGCAATGAACAATTGGGTATCATAAGGACCGGAGGGGACGAGTTTTTCAATTTTTACCCTTATCAAAGCCTTTTTGAAACGGTAAACTCCATAATCTATGATGGATCCAACTTTGTTTCGGCTACCGGGATCACCCAGAATTTTCTGGGCGATCAAGGCATTGTATGGGAAACTACGCGAACCATTGATGTGGGGGCCGATTTAGGACTTTTTGACGATCAGATAAGGTTGACCTTGGACTATTACAGAAAACAGACCGACGATATCATCATTGAACGGGATCTACCGGACTATCTTGGCTTTCCAGAGAATACGAGAACCAACGCCGGATCCATTGAAGTGGAAGGAGTTGACATTGAACTCGGATATAGGAACCAGTTTGGTGATTTGGGTGTGGCCCTGAGTACTAATTTAAGTTTTGTGGATTCTGAAATACTGGATGTTGGGGGGCTGGATCTTTTCACGTTCGATAATAACACCAAGATCCATTCCGTAGGGGAATCCTTTGGCGAGTGGTTCGGCTTTAGGACAAACGGTCTTTTTCAGACCCAAGAAGAGATAAATGCCGTTTATGGGCAGGGTAGCCCGTTTAGACCAGGGGATGTCTGGATAGAAGATCAACTTACGGTTGATACGGATGGGGATGGCGTTCCCGACTCCGCGGACGGGTTGGTCAACGGGGAGGATAGGGTCCCTTTGGCCCCATCTTTGCCGCGCATTACCTACGGAGGTAGCCTTTCTCTGAACTATAAAGGTTTGGATTTTAATGTAACCTTTAATGGGGTAGGGAAGCACACCAGGCGTTTTGAGAATATACAAGTTGTCCCCTTGGATCAAAGTTTTGGAAACTTCCCTGATTATATTGCGGAACGCTCTTGGCGCCCGGGTAATTCCACTGCCCAGAACCTACAGGCAGATTTTCCCAGATTTTCAGGAGCTTCCGGAGCCCTAAATTATTCCGTGTCGGACTTTTTCCTGTACAACGCCAGTTATCTTAGAATACAGAACATTACCTTGGGCTATACTTTTCCACGAGAACTTACAGAGAAAAACGGCCTTAAAAGACTTAGGGTATACCTGGCCCTAAGAAACTTTTTCACTTTTGAAAGGAACTTCCTGGAAGGTTGGGATCCCGAGGTGAATTTTAACGGTGACCCTGTGTTGAAATCCGTATTGATGGGAGTAAATGTTAAAATATAATTGCCTTTTACAAGACAAATCAAAATATATTAAGTTAT
>JBCBSN010000103.1:0-14272 GCA_039819225.1 Bacteroidota bacterium
CACGATGGTCCGTAGATTGCCCGACTTGATCAAGAAAGGTTTGTCCGGATTCTGGGTGACGTCAAAAAAAGCCTCTCCGGACAATTCCACTTCACGAAAATCCTCAGAGAAAGTTTCCGGAAAACGAAGCGTACTTCCAGAATTTAGCTTCACCATGGTACCATCCGGAAGTTCCAAGGTAGATTTTTGGCCCCATTCCGTGCTTCTTTCCACAATGCTCACGGTAACGGGCACCTCAGTTTTATTGAATTGAACAATGGCATAGCCCATACCTAAAAGCAAGGCAACAGAGGCCGCCACCCTAAATCCCAAACGTAAAACCCGTTTTCTTTGACGCCAAGCTAATGTCCCACAGCCAAGATTTTCACAACAAGAAAAATACAAAGGTACAGGCCCGAAAGGCGTTATTGCAAACGCTTTCTTCGCGTCAAATTCTTCCAAGCGCTTTTCGTCATAGGCCGAAATGGTACCCTTAAGGTAATCCCGAAGTAATCGCTTTATTTCTTTTTCTGTCATTATATGGTGTTCTCATATAGAAATACCATAAAGGCGAGAGAACGCACACACCATTCTTAATTCTTAAAGATTACTTAAAATGGGAAACAATTTGGTAACACCCATATGGGCGCCAATCTAGAAACCTGAGTTCGATTATTACTTTACTGATTAACAAATGTTTAAAGAAACAAAATGCAGTAATGTCTCCCTGAGCGCAGTCGAAGGGTTCCTCGACAACGTTTTTTTGATGAGGTCTCGACTGCGGTCGACCGGACAATATTAAACTATTTAATTCTTATAACATTAATCACTTTGGATTAATCGAACTCAGGTTAGAAGCAAAGAAAAACCCGTACTACGGTCAATTGCTTTCTGAGTTTGCGAACAGCGAAGGAAATCTGGTTTTCCACGGTTCTTTGGGAAATGTTAAGCCCTTCGGCTATTTCGCTATTATTGAAGTTATTGTATCGACTTAACTGAAAAATTTCACGACAACGATCCGGCAGTCCGGATAATACGGCATTGACCTTATCTACCAAATCCATTAAATCTTCCTGGTCATTTACGAGAGGGGTTGTGCCGATGGATCGGGCCACTTCCAATTGCAGGGTATCGAATTTAGTATCGCGAAGATAGTTGTAGCATTTGAAACGTACGGCTTTGAACAGGTAGGATTTTATATTCTGGGGGACAATAGTCTTCCTTCGCTCCCAATAATCGATCCAGACCTCTTGCACCAAGTCTTGGGCCACGCTATTGTCCCTTACTAGGGAATATGAATAGGTGAACATATCGTCCCATAAAAGGTCGAAAAGCGTAGTAAAGGATTTCTTGTCGGACTGCTGCACCAATCCGGCCAATTCCCTAATCTGATCATTTTGTATTTTGGCCGCATTCATCCCTACAAAGAACTTAAAAATAGGTAAGCCGTATATTATCCCATTGTAAAGGTTTTGTTCCGCCGAGACCACCCGATCTTTTAAAAACAAGCTTTTGGAAGGTTTTTTTTACCCCGTTCTCATACTCTTCTGTATAGGGTTTGTATTGGCTACGGTCAGGGTTCATGTACTTATTCCCAATAAAGCTATCATTACCATAGTGATGCACCCAGCCACCAGTTCGATTCCGTCTTAAAGAAAAACCTTGAAGCCACTCATGAAAGCCGCAATAGCCAAAACGGGCAAGGAATCCCATATTTGAGGTATTTGTCCTCATCTTCTATACTATTTGGGGTCAAGTAGGAAATGTCCGGGAAAAAGTAGCTAATAAATGCATATCACCACATTATAAAATTGTTTTGATAATGCAAAGGTTTGCACGGCCCTTGGGGAGGTTATATCGCTTAACGCTATCTTCGTTTTGCTTCCCCGCGCTTCCCATACCCCGAATGGGTCCATAATGGGAAAATGTAAATGACCGAACTGATTATATATAGATTCCATGCGCTATTCCCTACTTCCCATCCTTTGTGCAATGGCCCAATTTGCCATTGCGCAGGATATCAAGATCCATTCGCATAACGACTATCTGCAAAACGTTCCCTTTTGGGAGGCCTATGCCAACGGTCTGCATTCCATTGAGGTGGATGTCTTTTTAAAGGACGATATCCTTTATGCCACGCACGGGGAATCCGAGATCATCCGGAACCGTACCTTGGAAAATCTTTACTTACGACCGTTGCAGAAGGCATTTGCCCTACAATTGGGGGAAGTGCAGAAACTGCAACTTCTAGTGGATATCAAATCCGAGGCTTACAGCACCTTGGAAAAACTGGTTGCCGTACTGGAAGGTTATCCGGACATTATCCACAATCCCAACATTTCCATTGTTATCTCCGGCAACCGCCCTGGGCCAGAGGCCTATGCCCGGTATCCCGATTATATCCTCTTTGACTATCAGCAATTGGAGGATATGGAAGATAAGGCGTATTGGGGCAAGGTGGCCCTGATAAGCCTAAATTTCAAAAAGTTCTCCCGTTGGAACGGCAAAGGCCGTCTAACTGCAGATGACCTGGAACGTGTAAAAAACACTATCCAAAAAGCGCATTCTTTCCAAAAACCTTTTCGGTTCTGGGCCACCCCGGATTCCAAAACAGCCTGGAAGGCGCTGAGCAACCTTGGGGTGGATTATATCAATACGGATAAACCCTATGCTTCCGCCTCTTATCTAAAAACCCTTGGGCAACGGGTACATACCAACACGATTTTCTCAGAGGTCTATAGCCCTACCTTTATACCCGATCAAACGCGTTCTACGGTAAAAAATGTTATCCTTCTTATCGGAGATGGCAACGGACTTGCCCAAATTTCGGCCTCCACTTTGGCCAATGGGGGCCAGCTTAGCTTGACCCAACTGAAAAGCATAGGCCTTTTAAAGACCCAATCCGTCGATGACTTTACCACCGATTCCGCAGCCGCCGGCACGGCCCTTGCCACGGGCCACAAGACCAACAACCGGGCAGTAGGAACGGACTCCCTGGGCAACCCTTTGACGAATATCACAGAGATCCTAAAAGCACGGGGACTTAACTCCGGATGCATTACCACAGACCATATTACGGGGGCTACCCCAGCTGCATTTTATGCCCACAGAAAGGACCGATCGGATACCAAGGGAATCCTTTTGGACCTTGCAAAAAGCAAACTTTCGCTGCTCATTGGGGGAGGCTCCGAAACATTGGACCACCATGACTCCCTTAAGGGATTTCGCATAGTAAAGGAGTTGAACGGTCTTGGACAAAGCACAGTGGAACGGGCCGCCCATTTTATTGCAAAGGGCAAAATACCCAGTGTTCTGGAAGGTCGGGGAAATGTGCTGGCCAATGCCACCAGATTGGGCCTGGCCTTTCTTAACGCCAAAAACACCCCCTTTTTCCTTATGGTGGAAGGTTCCCAAATAGATAGCTATGGGCATGATAACAATGTTGCGGGAATAATTTCCGAAGGTATCGATTTTGATCGCGCCGTAAGCGAAGCCCTAAAATTTGCAGATGCCGATGGGCATACCCTTGTTATTGTGACGGCCGATCATGAAACTTCCGGATTCAGTATTTCCCAAGGCAACTTGGAACGGGGTATTATTGAGGGCGATTTTACTACGCAGGACCATACCGGGGCAATGGTCCCTATTTTTGCCTATGGCCCTCGTTCCCAAGAATTCCAGGGAGTTTATGAAAACCATGTCGTTTTTGATAAAATGCTCGATGCGCTTGGTACAGAAAAAAACAAGTAATCTGGGAATTCCGCGCTAGTGTGGTGATTTGTAAAAAAGATAATTAAAATTTTTGTCCAATTTTTTCTCGAGACTAGGCTTGGATTGCAGTTCATAGCAGCGATATGGACAAAATGCACAACGCGGTATCGGGGAAAAAGAGCCAAAAATTAGTTGTGTTTTTTACAAATCACTACACTAGGGCCTATTTTTGCTATCCATGAAGTACAAATGCCTTATTTTTGATTGTGACGGGGTTTTGGTGGACAGTGAGGGTATCACCGCAAAGGTCCTAGTACAAATGGCCCATGAAATGGGACTTGCCCTTGACCTGGAATTTGTGCTCCACCATTTTACAGGAAGGTCCCTTAACGCTATCATGGCCCATTTAAACACCCTTTCCCAAGGGAAACTGCCTCTCTCCTTTGAAGCGGAATACCGCAGGAAGACCTTTGAGGCCTTCAGGACAGAGCTTCGGCCCATAGCGGGCGTTCACGATATTCTTAAACAGCTGAAGCTTCCCTTTTGCACCGCCTCTAGTGGACCCCCAAACAAAATTCGGCATAACCTTACGGTTACCGGACTGATCGATTTCTTTGGAGAAAACATTTTTAGCTGCTATGAAATCCAAGTTTGGAAACCCCGCCCGGATATTTTTCTGCACGCCGCCAAGACCATGGGTTTTTTGCCCCAGGAATGTGCGGTGATCGAAGATAGTACGGTAGGGGTGGAAGCCGCTTTGGCCGGTGGCTTTGATGTTTTTGTTTATGACAAGGACGGGAATGCCCCAAAACTGGATTCCCCCAGGGCCAGGGTCTTTACGGCTATGGAGCAGCTGAAGGAACTGTTTTGTTGACCCCGCAGCCCCTTAATTTTCCTCTTCTACTACCCAAGGTTGTTTGGGCATAGGCACCCATAACAACGATCAAAAAAATCATGGGCAAAGAAAGTCCGTACCTCCATTTAATCGAAGCGATTTAAGCCTTTTCAAGTGGACACTCTAGTAGACAGGCAAACCCACATCCCTCCAAGAATACCTGTCATCCTTATGGAACTCTTTTACAAAGTGCAGCAAAGAATCCACTTTTCCCTGTTTTTCTTTAAGCAAGTTGTATATCTCACGATGGTCCCGGGCCAGATTAATCAATTCCACAGGTTTCAGGCTATCCGTCAAAAGTTTCCAATTGCCATCAATTACGGCTCCAGTAGCATATGGGGTGGGTTTTGGGCCTTGGTTCTGGTAGCCCTTGTACAAGAACATCTGAAACAACATCGGGGGGCGGGGGACTTCCTTTCCTGCTTCCAAGAGTACCCTGGTCATATCAATACCATCCAAATCCCTCGGTGATTCAAATCCTGTTAAACTGGAAATCGTTGGCAGTAGATCAACCATATGTACGGGTTGAAAAGAGATGGTTCCCTCAGGTATCTTACCGCCCAGTACGGCTATCATTGGTACTCTTATACCTCCTTCATGCAAGTCTGTTTTCCCTCCCTTGAACGGACCGGGACTCCCTTGATGCGCGGGACCATTGTCCGATGTAAAAACGATCAAGGTATTCTCATATAGATCGTTTTCTTTTAAATAATCAACTAATCGTCCAATTTCGGCATCTAAGTGGGAAACCATGGAACGAAACAATAGCTGATCCCCTTCTACTCCCATTTTCCTATACTTGGACAAATGAGGCGCCGGCGCCGGTTCATAGGGCGTGTGGGGAACATCAAACCACATATTCAAGAAAAATGGGGTGTCCCGATCACGTTTATTGGAAAGCCACTGGATTGCTTCCGTTACTTTTATCTCCGTCCAATGGTCTTCTACGGCGGATGCCCTTTCATCGTTTCGCAACATGGTTTTACCCCCTTTGCGATAAAGTGTCCTTTTTAGAATGTGGTTTCTTCTAATTGGCCGCCCTTCTATATTGGCCAGGTAGTGGTCAAATCCATGTTGCAAAGGGCCTGGTAACGCAGGTTCATCATTTTTCCTCTTTTCGATATCGGACAGGCGTAACCCCCCCAAATGCCACTTGCCTATATGACATGTCTGGTACCCTTGCCCCTTAAGGAGCTCTGCCAAAGTAGTCGCCCGCCTGGGCAAATGATCTGTACTGTCACTGAAATGTTTCTGAACATCATACCGGAGGGGAAACTTGCCCGTTAGCAAACTAGCCCGGGAGGGGGAACAAACCGCCGAACCGGAGTAGAAATGGGTAAATTTCATTCCATCCCCGGCCAATTGGTCAATATGGGGTGTTTCTATGGACTGACTGCCGTAGCAGGACAAGTCGCCATATCCTAAATCATCCGCCATCAGAAAAATAATGTTAATCCTATTTTCCCCAGATGTTTTTAGGGATTGTTCGCAGCCCGTCAACGAAAGCAGGGAAAGGCCTAATAGTATTCGTGTTTTATTGAACATTTTCCGCATATAAGTGGATTGCTATCTTCTAAAAAATCCGCTGGGACGCCATACAATAAAAGGCCAATGTGAAACAAAAAACGATTTACGTTCATGATTCTCAACGGAAGCAAGATTTGGCTCACTATCTATAGCCATTATTTGTGGGATCCGATAATAGCAAGTTGGGGTTGAGCAACAACTCCTCCGCCGGAATGGGCAATCGGTCATGGCGCTCCTGGATATTGTCCGCTCCGGTAGCCCCTACCTTTTCGTAGGGGTAAGCGGACAATCCCCTAACAGTCTCCACCAAAATGCCCCACCGGATCAAGTCGTATCTTCTCTGGCCTTCCCCGGCCAGTTCCCATCTGCGCTCATCCCTTATGGCCTGCCTAAGATCGCCCTGGGAGAGTCCGCTCAAGGGTTGATCCGGCTCGTAGGCCCGCGCCCTTATGGCATTAATGTAGTCCACAGCGGATGCATTGCCCAATTCATTGGCCGCCTCGGCCGCCATAAGGTATACGTCGCCAAGCCTAAGCACAATGGCGAGGTCACCACTTTGAAAGCGCGGAGACTGCGCGTCATTGATATTTCCCAACTTTCTGGAATAGGCAAAATTTAAAATTATGCCCTCGTAATCCCTCATAATATTCGAGGCCTTACGAAGATCATCAGGGTGTTCCGCTTCAAAATCCGGAAGACAGACCAATGCCCCCGTACCAGTAAACGCATCGCCGTTGGCCGCCAAAGCAGCGACCAAGGCATCATTTTCCGCTGGATCTTCGGGTTCGTCCGCAATTCTTGGATTAAAGGCATCAAGCGCTTGTCTATTGCTTACCCCGCTCAACCAGTCAAAAGCAAAAATCACCTCGGTATTGGCGGAGAGATCGTCCAGGTCGCTTACCTTGAACACATCTTCATAATTGGCCATTAAACTATGTTGCGAATTGTTGATAATATCCTCACAGGTTGTAAACGCTATTTGCCATTCCCCTTCCCATAGGGCCACTTTGGCCTTCAGTGCTTTTGCCGCCCATATTGAGACCCTGGTGACTTGGGTAGCATTGGATGCTTCCGACAAGAGGTTCCTGTTTTCAACATCCGTAAGATCCGCTATAATGCCTTGCCTAACAACACTTACCTCTTCCCTGCCCAAACTCGTGGCCTCGGATAGGCTGAGCACACTGGTGATATAGGGAACGTCCCCGAAAATGTTGGTAAGATGGTAATAGGCCAAAGATCTTAGAAAAATGGCCTCCCCTTCCGCTCGATTTCTGGTTTGTTCGGAAAGATTGGTGTTCCCGCTGACATTTTCAATAACTACATTGGCATCGCTAATCGCCCTATAAAACGCGGTCCAAGTATCCCTGAGAAAACCGTTGTCCGTTTCGGATATCGTATAATTCTCTACCAATGGCATGGGACCAAAAGTCCTGCTTAGACCATAGTCGTCCGCTCCATATTGGGTAGCCTTGAACAACCCACGGGTAAAGTTTCCGTAGAGTTGGGTGAATGTGAAGTGCCTGTAAACACCATTTACGGCTATTATGGCCTCTTCATCATTATTAAAAAAATTGCTAGGTGCCAGTATCCCGCGCGTCTCTTCCTCTAAAAAGTCGTCACACGAAGAGCTAAGGGCCAACAAAATAAAAATTGAAACTATATAGGGTAACCTTTTCATTATCGTAAAGTTTAGAATTTAGCATTAAAACCGAAAGTTATCGTCCTGGGCATGGGATATTCCGGCCGTATAAACCCTCGTATCACATTGTCAAAACCCCCTCCGGTAGCGGATAATGCCTCTGGATCAAAGCCCCTGAAATCGGAAATAAGGAATAAGTTGCTTCCCGTGGCAAAAACGCTTAGGCCATTGAGCCATGAATTGTTGGGAAGATCAAAATCGTAGGAAAGGCGAACATTGCTTAAACGTATGAAAGTGCCGTCTTCCACCAGTTCGGAATTGGAAAGTACTTCCGAAGGACTGATTATGCTTCCTGCCCTGGGTATTCTGGAATCCGGGTTTTCAGGCGTCCATCTATTTACCACCTCTTGATATAGGTTATTGTCATCTAGCCCAAAGTAGGCATAGGCCGACAACTCATTAAATAGATCGCCCCCGAAGGAACCTTGAAACAGGATATTCAATGTTAGGTTTTTGTAATTGATCGTATTTTGTAAACCCCCATAAAAAGTAGGTTCGGGATCACCAATAATCCGTTGGTCATCCAGATTAAGTACGCCATCCTCATTGGTATCACGGAACCGGGGACCTCCAACGACATTGTTCCTTCCTTCATATCCAAATTGGTCTATTTGGGCCTGGTCCCGCCAAGTACCCAGATAATCTACTCCGGTGAACACCCCTACGGGCTCCCCTACAATTAGGCTAGTTGCAGGACCTATGATATTGCTATTGTAAATCACCAAATTGTCTAAATCGCCCCCTATGTCCAAAACCTCGCTACGGTTTGCCGCCAAATTAAGGGTCGTGGTCCATCTAAAGTCGTCTTTATCAATATTGACCGAATTTATCAACAGTTCTACCCCTCTGTTTTCCAGGGATCCTACATTCTCCAATCGGGAGGCAAATCCCGTTTGGGAAGCTATGGGCCTTGGCAATAAAAGATCCTCCGTTTTCTTGTGGTAGTAATCTACCTCAAAGGATAAACGGTCGTTTAACAAGCCCAATTCTAGGCCTATATCAAGCTGGTCGGTGGTCTCCCATCTTAGTTCCGGGTTTGCCGGCCTTGCTTGTTGAAGGGCGGATCCAACGGTGTTATTCTCTATAAAGTTGATACTGCCAAAGAGTGCCTGGGTCTGGAGTGCCCCAATGGCCTGACTCCCGGAGGATCCATAACTTGCGCGTAGCTTCAGGTCGGAAATCGTGCCAACGTTTTCCATGAACGGTTCATCTATGACTCTCCAAGCAAAGGCAGCGGAAGGGAAAAACCCATATTGGTTGTCCGATCCCGCAAATCTTGAGGAACCATCTACCCTGCCCGTAAGGGTAAGCAAGTACCTGTTCTTATATGAATAGTTTGCCCGCCCTATCCAAGAGACCAATTGAAAGGGATTCTGGAAACCGGATCCCACCTGATATGTGGTATTGTCCCCCACCGCCAAATTGTCAAAACGGAGAATGTCGTTGGGGATTCCTTCTGCCTGGGAAAAAGATGTTTCGGTGTCAGAAGTTTGCCAGGTAAAGCCCACAAGCACATCAAACCTATTGTCATCGTTAATCACCTTACTATAGGAAACCGTATTCTCTTGCAACAACTCCACCCTGTAGAGATTGGAAATGCGGCCCAACCCCCCCGTGCCTTGTAAATCCCTGGTTGGGAGATTGCCCGAAAGAAAAGTGTTGTTTTTGCTTGTAATGATACTAGGGGCAAAGGTAGACTTGAAAATCAGGTTCTCTATGGGTTCATATTCCAGGTAAAAATTTCCGAGAATGTTGCTAGCCTTGGTTTCATCGATGTTCAAATTGACCCTGGCCAATGGATTATCGATCGCTCCTCCCCTTATCAAATCTTCTCCCCAAAACGACCCATCATCCGCGAAGCTTGGATAGCTGGTGAGCATTTTATTGATGTCGCCATTGATTCCCCCAAAATCCACAAGGCTATTATCCGTATTCTGAACGGACATATTGAGCCTGGTCCCGAACCTTAGTTTTTTGCTAAGCTTAAAGTCCAGGTTGGCCCTAACGGTATAGCGCTCAAGGCCGCTGTTGATTACTATTCCATCCTGGCTTAAAAAATTGGTAGAGAAAAAATAGTTTACATTTTCATTGTTCCCGGATACCGAAAAATCAACATTGTTCATTGCGGCGGCTTGTGTCAACTCATCTTGCCAGTCCGTATTGCCAAAAACCGTTTCAAATGGATTGCCCCCTGCATTTATTTCGGCAAACTCGGCGGCCCAGGCGGCCCTATCCAGTCCGTTCATATAATCGATCTTCCGAGCCATTTCCTGAATACCCGAATACATTCCAATAGAAAAGGTAGGTTTGCCCGCCGTAACGCCTTCCCCGTTCTTGGTAGTGATTAAAATGACACCATTGGCCCCACGAGTTCCATAGATGGAGATGGAAGAGGCATCCTTTAGCACATCAATGGATGCTATATCGTTTACGTTTATGGTATTTAGATCAAAGTCCGTCCCGGCCACAAATCCATCTATGACGTACAAGGGTTCATTATCCCCAGAGACGGAATTACCGCCCCGGATGCGTATGGAAGCCCTGGCCCCGGGGGCACCGTTGACCGAGGTCACGTTTACCCCTGCCATTCTACCCTGCAACAATTGGTCTACCCTGGGGGAGGGCAGGTTGGTAAGATCTTCCCCGTCCACATTGGCCACGGCCCCGGTGAGGTCCTCTTTGCGTACACTCCCGTAGCCTATGAGCACAACCTCATCCAAGGAAGTCTGGGATTCTTCCAGTACAACATTTATTTCAGATGGGCCGTTTACCTGAATTTCCTTGTCGCCAAAACCAATATAGGAGAATACGAGAACGGCATTTTGATCGGAGAGTTCTATTGAAAAAACCCCATCAAAATCGGTCTGCACACCATTAGTAGTCCCTTTTTCCAAAATACTGGCCCCGGCCAAAGGAATACCATTGGCATCTGTAACCGTTCCTGTTATGACCTGTTGGACAATTTCTAGGATGGAGGCTGGAGGAAACGTGTTTTTTGTGCCAACAGCGGGTTTTCTCATCTTTAAAAAAACCTCCGTGCCCACTACTTCAAACGACGTTTTGGTACCCTCGAAAAGTTTGATCAATACATTTTCAATTGCAGCTTCCCTAACTTTTAGGGAGGTTTTGCGTTTTAAGTCCACATACTTCGTGTTGTAAACGAAAGTGTATTGAGAAGTGGCCTCAATTTTATCGATTATTCTTTCTACGGTTTTACCCTTTATGTTCAAAGTAATGGATTGTGAAAATCCAGTATTTGCGAGAAGACCAAAAAATGAGCAGAACACAAATAGGAGGGTCAATTTCATTTTTAAATCGAATAGGGCAGAAGATGTATGTCCCCCTTCTGCGACAAAAAGGTTTTTCATATTTTTAAGGTGTTAATAGTGAATGACGAGCTTGCTTTGTTGATCACTTGGACCAACGGGGAGTGTGGCTGCACTTCCCGTTTTTTGTATCTACCGGTTCACTGTCTTTGGTTGGCAGCACTGTGTTATTTCATCCTTCTTGATTTTTACTACGTTCAGTTAATGTATATGGCATTGTCCTTTATGGTATGTTTAATTCCGTAACTTCGCCTGAAGGAATTCAGGATTTTATCAAGGGGAGGTTTATTCCTAAAAGTTGCATTGAACGTCTCGTCCTTAAGTTCTTCGTTAACAATGATTATCTCCATATTGTATTGCCGTTCCAACTTGCGCACTATACTTTTAAGCGGCATGTTCCTAAATACCAAACTGCCATCCATCCAAGAGGTATAGACTCCAACATCAACGGCTTCCGTGGTGGTTTTCTTAAGTAGCTCATTAAAAGAGCCCCTAAACCCTGGTTTTATCATGGTTCCTTCTGAAAGCGTTTTAGTATTGGCGTACATTCCCACAGATCCCTCCACCAGTACTACATCAGTATTAAAATCCTCGGGATAGGCGGACACATTGAACGCCGTCCCCAAAACTTCCACATTTAGAGTTTTCGCGTTAACTACAAATACGTGGGTAGAATCCGGAGCAACGTCAAAAAAAGCCTCCCCGGTCAAAAACACCTCTCTCTTATTGCCGGCAATGAACTTCACAGGGTATTTTAAAACAGACCCGGCATTCATGTATATTTTTGTGCCATCTGAAAGTTTAACCTCAAACTGTTTTCCAAAAGGCACCGTTAAGGTGTTGTGCCGTAATTCCCTTATCTGCGCATCATCATCGTAGACCAACTGGTTTCCTTTTTGGGCTCCGACAACCTTACCTTCTGCGTCCAAGACCTGGGTGGTTCCATTTTCGTTGATCACCTCAATATTTCCATTTTCCAATTGAAGTGTAATGCTGTCCGAAGGAATTTTGACTTTTGGAGCTTCCGTGAAATACCCGTTTTTAAATACATAGGCAATACCTATTAAAAACAATATGGCGGCCGCATATTTTATGGCCCTATAGAACCTCTTTAGCCTATATTGCTTTTTTTCCTTTTCAATTAAACGCAGCAATTGTTTTTTTGAGTTGTCGGAATCATATAAATCCATAGACAGGTTTATTAGGTAATTGGCCTTGATATACTCTTTAAAGATCCCGTGATTGGCAACATCTTCAAGCCACGACTCCAACTCGTCCCTTTCCGAAAGAGTGGCCTGTTTACCGAGATATTTGGCTATACGCCTTTGATCGTTCTTAGAGGTCATCACACACATCCCTATACTATCATAACACAAGTATTTTACTTAACCCTAACTTTTTGATAACTTTTTTTTCTATTTTGTAAAAAATTCCACGTTTTTTAAAGAAATATACAAATGGATGGCTTATCGCTTATTTCCGGACTAAAAAGAGGAAAGCCGCAAGCATACTCCTACATGGTGGATACCTATCATAACATGCTCTGTGTATATGCCTACGAACTGACGAATGACCATGATCTGGCCAAGGATATCGTTCAAAATGTCTTTGTGAATATTTGGAGAATGCGAATGAAACTCAAAGACGAGTTTCCCGTTAAAAGCTATTTGTTCAAGTCCGTTTACAACGAATTCCTAAATCAGGTCAGGAATAAAAGGCATCTTGTGCAATTGGATAAAAAATATGTAGATGCCTTAAGTGAAATTGTGGAAGAGGACAGCGAAAAAACCGTGGAAAAGCTTATACAGTTGGTAAAAAAAGAGATTGAGAACCTGCCCCCAAAATGCAGGCATGTATTTTTATTGAGCCGACAAGAAGGTTTGAGCAACATGGAGATCGCGACCTATATGAACGTGTCCATAAAATCCGTGGAGGCCCATATCACTAAGGCCCTCTCCGTATTGCGCAAAACAGTGGGCGGTAAAATAAACGGAATCCTGTTTCTGTTGTTCCGCAGGGCCAAAACCCAAAAATGCGTGATGCTGCCGCCCCCAGGAGTTTAATGGTAAAATTGATCATCATCCAAGAGACACTTTAGATCTACGTGATTCCTATAACGGTCCCGGCGACAGGCGATTGTCCCTGTACGCGCTACTAATGATAAAATGGCTATTAATCCTAAAAATATCTGTTTCACAGTTATTGGGAGGTATCATAAACGGTAATTTTAATTGGGCAAGGAAAAGCACCGACTAAACCCCTTTTATGGAATTGCAACTGATACAGGAAAAGATTTACGAGGTTCGTGGCCACCGCATCATGTTCGATTTTGATCTGGCCGATATGCACGAAACGGAGAACCGCACCTTAAAACAGGCCGTTAGGCGCAATAGGGATCGTTTCCCGCCCGATTTTATGTTCCAACGCACCAAGGCCGAATGGAAATAGGTTATCACAATTTGTGATAACCTACCCAAAGGGCAAAAATACAGCCCCTCCACGCCCTTTGCCTTTACCGAGCAGGGTGTTTCCATGCGCTCCAGTGTACTGAACAGCAAGACCGCCATACAGGTGAATATAGCCATTGTCCGCGCCTTTGTGCTATTGCGACAGCACTTGGCCGATTACCGGGAACTAAAGGAGCAGATACAACGCATAGAGGGCGAAATGGACATGAAATTCGAGAAGATCACCCATGCCCTTAACCATCTGCTAAAAAAAGACCACGACCAAAAAAAACAGCAAAGCCGAAGGAAAATTGGCTATAAATAAAAGCCCTCATACTTAAGGGCCCAAACCGAGGTATTTCAATGACTTGTAAGAAGACTTTTTGGACTACGGAATTAAGGCCATGGTACATTACGAACTGGTGGAACCTGGGCAATAACAAGAAAAGGGCTGCAATTACGCAGCCTTTCGTATTTTTAGATTGGCAACGATAATTTGTGTTTAAATGGAAAAAGAACCCGATTTAAATTCGATAATAAAGTTTTTTTTAGAGGGCCATTCTTTTGCCCGCCAAACATCGAATTATTTACATCAAGTTTCAACTCTTAAAGACGAAACTGAGGAAGAATATTTAGTTCGACGATTAAGCTTAATAACAGCAGCATTGGAAGAAATAGAGGAAGACCT
>JBCBSN010000104.1:0-14174 GCA_039819225.1 Bacteroidota bacterium
CACTCAACTCAAAAACGTCTTGAGGATCGCCTCCGGTTGTTTTCAGTTGTACAAGCTTCTCCTTACATCCAGTTATTACAAAGAAAAAGATTAGGAAGGCTATAATTTTCGTAATTGATTTCATACTGCCGTTTTGTTCAAATCTAGCGATGGAGACAGGTAAAAATCAATTGGAACTTAGTGAAGTGTCCCTTTCAATACGTTAAATCATTAGTTGGCCTAGTATGAGGCTATTCAGTAGTCCCTTACTGGGGCATCTTATCCAAAACCTCAATAACCTCGGCTTTTTTACGGACGGATACCGGCACGTTTTCCCCATTTTTTAACATCAAATAACCGCCATCGGTCTTTATAAAAGCACTGATGTACCGAAGGTTTACCAAGTGACTTTGGTGAATACGCAAAAATTGGTACCCCCCTAACATATCCGAAAAATACTTTAGGGTCTTGGTCACAAAGATCTTCCGTTGGTCGGTAAGATAAAAAATGGTGTTGTTGCTATCGGACTGGCAACGTACGATATCGTCCAGGTTTACAATGATGATCTTGTCCAGCGTATGTAGGGAAATCCTTTCCGGTTTTCTTTCCGGGGCGGCCATGGTCTCCTTTAAGACCTGCAAACGCTCCGGATGGGGCTGGATTTGTGCAGTAACACGGGCAATGGCCTTTGCCAAGTCCTCTGGGGAATACGGTTTTAGCACATAATCCAGGGCGGCAAACTTAAAGGCCCGCAGGGCAAATTCGTCGCTTGCCGTAATAAAAATAAGTTTTGACCGTAGATTGGGAAATATCTCCAAAAGGTCAAAACCCGTCCCATCGCCTAACATTACATCCAGAAAAAGGATATCCGGCTGATTCTTGCGCAAGGCTTTTGCCGCTTCTACCACACTATGGGCCGTGTCAATAACCGTAATTTCAGGATGATGGGTTTCAATATCCTTTTTTAGAAGTGCCAGGGCCTCAGGCATATCTTCTACGATAATGGCGGTGTGCATGGTTGAACTAATACTCTGTTAATAATGGGATTTTAAGTCGTATACGGGTCCCCGCTACAGTTTTATCTTCCGCGAAGATCTCTTCCATGTGCAAGGCATCCTTTCCGGCAATGGATACCAAACGTTCCCGGGTTACGGTAAGTGCCATGGACTGATGATCCGTTTTTGCCACCACCTTTTGGGATTCAAAAATACCCGGGCCATTATCGGTAACGGTACAATATAGCATATTTTTAGAGGTATAAAACCGTATACTCAGTTTGCCTTCCCCTTCACCCTTGAGCACTCCATGCCGTATGGCATTTTCTACAAAAGGCTGAATGAGCATGGGTGGTATCATAATTTCCTCTGGATCCGGCGTGGTGTCCATCATAATATCAAAGGTAAAGGGCTTGGCGGACATCAGCTGTTCCACACTAATATAATGCCGCAAGGTTTTCACCTCTTGCTCCAAGCTGATCCGGTCTTTTCTGGAGTTGTATAAAGTTTCACGCAGCAACACCGCAAAGCTATTAATGGTGGTGTTCATTTTTTCCGGTTTTCCGGCCCCCATCGCCTTGATTCCATTAAGGACATTAAAGATAAAATGGGGATTCATCTGCAGGCGCAAGGCCTTTTGTTCTAGACTTAACAAATGATTCTGTAGGTGTAAGTGCTCCCGCTCCGCTTTATTTCGGATTCGGATTCTACGCATATACAGCAATGTTAATAGGGTCAAGAGCACCAGTACCGCCCCAAATAGTGCCCACTGGAACCAGGGCTTCTTAAATAGGGGTGGTTCTATATGGAACCTAAATTGGATCGGATCACTTTCTTCCCATCGATAATTGCGGGATTGGGCTAAGAATAGATGAGGCCCGTAGGCCAACCCCACCAGGTTTTGCCTATTCCCCGAGGACCAAGGGCTCCATTCCGTCTCATTCAATTTAAAGCGATACTCAATTTCGTTGGGGTGGTCCAGGTCTATTGTCCGGTAGGTAAGAGTGAGCTGGTTCTGTCCAGGTTCTAATTGAAGAACTTTGTCATTATTGGTCCAACTCTTTATATCAATAGAGTCCACTCGGGTATGGTTGATCTCCAATTCCTGAAAATGGATACTTGGTTTTATGATATCGGCGGTACCATTTCCGGGGACATATTGGCCAAGTCCATTTAATGTCCCGAACCAAAGGTTTCCTAGGCCATCCTTATCCACCGCATTTAAGCAGGTCTCTATTCCCTTAAAACCATCGTTTCGTCCAAAGTGAAAAACATCCCTGATTTTAGTATCGGCATCCAATAGAATCTTGTCCACCCCACGTTCGGTTCCTGCCCAAAGATATCCTTGATCGTCAAAAATAAGCTGGTTGATATTCTCTGAGCTGACCTTCTTTTCCCCGACCAGCTTTTTAAACTGTAATGGTATTTGTAAATCCGACCACCAAATACCTCTCCCCGCAGTACCCAGAAATACTCGGTCATTTTTAAATAGTATCGTTCCAAGGGTGATGGGCTCGTTCAACACCGTGGGAAAATGCTTCACCTTCTCTGCTTTTATATATCCTAAGTCCCCACTCTTGGTGGCATACCACAACCTATTTTCCTTGTCTTTGGACAAATCCCTGATCAGAAGGTCCTTAATTCCTTCCTGCTTTCCAAATATCTTTTGAACGGCCAAACTATCTTTCTTCGGGTAATATCTGAATTTTATGATTCCACTGGAATAGGTGGCCGCAAAAAGGGTATTATCCACATCCACATGCAGATCATTGATCCAATTGGAGGGAAACCCGACATCCGTTCCCAACATACGGGTCTTTAACTTCATTAATGTCAAAGTATCGGTGAGGACGGTCATACTATCTACCAGTCGGGTTCGTATACTATCTCGGGACACCGCCCCATAAAAAAACAAGCCTCCCCCATCCGTACCGGCCCAAATATTGCCGTGGATATCGCTAGTTATGGCCTTGATCTTAACCTCTGGAAAATCGGTGGCATTGGGTATGGGATGTATCCCTAGGGAATCCACACGAATCAGGCCCGCTTCGGAATTGGAGGCCCATACTCCTTTTTCATTGCTGTGGACCGCATATACCTGGTTGCCTCTTAAACCTTGGTCGCGGTCATAGTGGGCAAAACCGTTTCGGAAATAAGCATAGAATCCCCCGCCCGAAGTCGCAATCCAAATGTTGGATCGGCTATCCGCTATTACCTTTCGGACATGCGGTACTCTTAGACCATTGGCTGTGTTCAACTTTTGCTTTTCCTCAAAGGTCCCCGCATCCAGAATACTGATCCCCTCATTGTCCGTTGCCACCCATAACTCGTTCTCATTTTGGATGGAAAGGGAATTGATTCTTAGCGGTTCCCGGATTAAAAGGGGGTCATTCCATTTTTTAGTGTCCCAAACACGGATACCATCCGCAAAAGTCGACGCAAAAAGGTTCCCTTTATGAACCAATACCGAAGTGAAATTGTTGTTTTCCAACTTTTGTTTCACGGAAGCTTCAACATCCAAATCATCCAATTTCCAAAGCCCCCCGTTTGTGGCCACCCAAAAAAAGGAGGTATCGAAAAAAAGTGCATTGATACTGCTCGTATCTATTTCGGGGTGAACAGGAACCTGTTCTATTCCCGTTTTACCACACCATTGAAACAATCCTTTACGGGTCGCCAAATAAAGGGTATTTCCAAAGGAAAAAAATTGGTTGATCTGGGGGCATCCAAAGTTTTGGAATCCTTTCCTTGTTTTTAGGGAAAGCCCCTCGTTTGTGCCAATAAATAAGGTATCCCTGGTAGAATAAAGTGAATGTATATAGTTGGAGAGCAATCCATTTTCCTTGTTCCAGACCTGAAATGCATCTCCGTCAAAACTACAAAGGCCACCTCCTTGGGTCCCAAGCCACAAATAGCCCTCTTGATCCTGGACTATATCATAGACCTGGGATTGAGGGAGGCCATTTTCCAAGGTATAGGCACGCAATTGATGGTTCTGGGCAAATAAGGAATACGTTCCAGCACAAAAAAGGAAACAACTCAAAAAACATGCGGGACTTCGCAATTTGGATATTTTTAGGTATTGGACTCATCTTACATTCGCAGGACGTAAGACGAGTTCATTGTAACAACGAAATTACGGTTATAATATTTGATATAGTTCATCGTCATCCAGGCTTGGCGAACGATATTCCAAAGCCTTATTTTTTCCCATAATCGGCTTAAGGACACAGAGTACTGTGGTCTTACCTTGAATGTACAACGTATTTCCCTTTACCCTACTCCTCCATCTGTATTTTTCAATGGGAATACCCAGTTGAAATAACGATTTGGCAGCCGCTTCATTTGCCACTAACCAATCCATAAGTGCCTCGGTATCTCTAAACAAAGGAATTTCCGTTGTTTTGGCAAAGCTAAATTCCCAGCTTACCGGAATATTGAACTTATAACTGTAAGCCTCGCCAAACCCTTTTTCCATTCGTGTCCTTATCGCGCTAAACCAGTCAATATCGGTTTGAGGATACTTCTGGGCAAACTCCTTGGAAAGTGCTAATGGCCCAGGAGATTCCGCCGTGGGGTAAAACCCGTAATAGGGTTTCGCCAAATACTTAGGGGCATATTTGCCTCCGAAAACGGTAAACCAGGGAGAGGCATAAACCAATGGAATCTTCAAGCTAGTAAAGAACAATTTCAATTGGGCTATAAGCGCTGTATTTTCCGCAAGCCCACAGGAATGGAATACAATTCTTGTGCCCGTAAGTATCCCGTTGGTCATTTGGGGGATTTTTTCCTTTATTCCTTCTGAAGACAAGGTTTCTAGAGAAACACGTTCGCCTTGTTCCGTAGTTTTCAGGGACATTCCCAACCAGGGATTGCCATGACTTACAATATGGATCTCTCCAAATGTTTTGCCTCTTTTGGCCTTTCCGTTCAACCATTGAACAATACCTTCCAAGGAGGACAAATGATGTACCACCTGAAAACCCTGTGCTTCAAAATAGATTTTCGCCTGGGTATAATAACGGTTCTTTCCTTCGTCAAAGCCCGCAACGAACACTACGAATTCGGGCCTCTCGGAAACCGTTCCGGGCAAGGGAAAAACCGTTTCCGCAGCTAAAGGAAACGGTTCCTTGCCCACCAAAAGCACTAAAGGCAAAAGGGCAAAAAAGAGTCTCATGATTTCTTAGGGTTTTTTCGCTTGGGCCACAACGGGGCTGGAAACAATGGGAATCCCTTCTTTTTTGGTCAGTTTGTATCCGTTCCATGTGTACATGGTCGTAGTAACCTCGGAAGCCTCCTTCAAGGTTTTGTCTTCCAAGGACCTTGTTTTATCCATAATCCTGGTCTTCAATATAATAGTGCTCTTTTTGCCTTCCATATCCGAAGGAAAGATAAAGGATTCCTTTTTTGTGTAGTTAGGTTCTACCTTGCCGATTAAATTGGCTACATAACTAAATTTGCCATTGTTCCAAAAAATGTACATCCTACCCTGATTACTTCCACGTTTGGCATCCGCGACCTGAAGTGTAATAATATCCTCCACATTAAATAGCCCTTTGTTTCCGATATTTTTGATTTCCAAGGGATTGGATTGGTGCCCATCAAAAACAATCTTATCCAATTGCATCCCATTTCTAAAGGCACGTATCTGATACTTTTCCTCTACCAGGCTATCGGAGGTCTTAAACCGTTCCAGGCCGTAAACGAACTTTACGTCATAATTGGCCTGACTCCCAAAGGTTTCCTGGCCAATGAGTCCACCCCAGACCCAACCTTTATATTCTCCTGCAATGACGTGGTACCAGTGACTTCGGATACCATCGATTTCTTCATAGCTTTTGCTTTTTTGGGTAAGCACCAATGGAGTCCCAATGTTGAGAAGGGTAAGTTTTTTACCCTTCTTTGAAGGCGTCTTTCGTAAAAAAACCTTGTGCCCCAACAAATACCTATAGGCCACCTCATGCGAGGCAATTGGATCCGGATCGACCGTAAAATGGACTTCAGGTTGGGTCTGACCTACCATTCGGGATAGGGCCAAAAGGCAAATGATAAACATACTTCTTTTTACATTTTTCATGATTTCTGATTTTATGGTTACTACTTATTTGAACATATCTACTTTAAAGTCCTAGTTGAGAGAAGGCCCTAAGGGGGTTTTCCATATCAAAATCATCGTCCTTCCAATAAAAGCTGTGTAGAACGCTCACCTTTTGGATAGAACCCTCTTTGGAATAATGCACTTTGGCCTTTTGTACCAGACCCTCCTTACCATGCGGTTCGTTAGGAAAAATATAGCGTTCCTCCCCAGCCAAAATGTTGCAATAAGCATTCGTCAACTTGGGAAGGGAAATAACATCCGCATCTTGGGTCACCATAAAGTAGTGGGTCTTTATGGGAATGCGACATATGGCATACTCCAGGTCAACCTTAAGTACCTGGGCAATACCCTTTAATCCAGGAAGGTCTAGTATACTGATATGGGCAGTTTCAAAAAAGTCCTTATCCGTTATGGTCAATTCGGCCAATTTACAGGAGCTTCTTTCCGTGGATTCCAAATATGCCTTATACGATGACCCATAGGGTTCCTGCTTGGTCTTCACTTTTTGTATCAGCTTATACTTATCCGTTTGTTGGAACTCCTGAGCCTGCATGGATATAATACCGAGTATCAAGGCCATAAGAATGATGATTTGTTTCATGTGTTTAAGGATAATTTTGATTATGCCAGTGGCACGATATTCAGTTTATTTCCATTTGTTTACTCAAAAATAAGTTGGTGTAATCAAGATTTAGGAACTCTTCTAGTATCCGTTGGGTGTCAATTAGAATTCGTTCCCAGGGCTTTTGAAATGGGTAAATCACCCTAGCTTTAAGATCGGGGAACAAAAAGGAAAGGCCCACGGGGGCTACCAAACCCCGTGAACCTCCCTACCCCCCAATAGGGGGAAACAACTGAACACTATTTTGTCAAAGTAATGACCATGGGTCCGGAAACCTTGAGTTTCTCCTGAAGGTTTTTGGGAAAGTCTTCCATTACCTTGGGGGCAGGAGTCCATTTGCCGTGGTGCAGCTTTTCTATTTTTGCGATTTTCCCCTGTGCATCCCATTGTATCCTGAGGGCATTAAAGCTATTTAGCCAATGATCCACCCATTTTGAATACATGCCCTTAAAGACCATGGAAATCCGTCTTTTCACCGATTTTGATAAGTCTTCCGAAATAACAAGGGTAAAAGAGGTTTTGAATTTTAATTTTTCGGATAACTTTGCTTCGGCACCCACTGCCGAATTGCTTACGTTTTGGGGCATGGGCAAAGGCTGTTTTATCGTCTTTAGGATCCCGGACGTATTTACCGGAGCTTCCTCTACCGCCACAAAGGAGGTATAAGCCGTGGCCAAGTTATAGGTCAGCCCCAATTGCACCACCTTCTTCCCGGTAGCTTCATTGAACAGATGATGGTAATCATCCAATGCCCTAATGGTATTCCGCGCCCAGAGATAACGTAGTGCCTTGTTTTTTGGGCTCAATTGTCCCTGGCTCACCTTAAACTCCCGTTTAAATCTTTTTTTGCCCAAATATCCTTTGATTACAATATTTCCCCTAGGTTCGTCTTTATATTTTCCATAGACTACTACGGGGCGTTGGGCAAAAACATCGGGAATGCTTTTTGGAAAAACATCGTAGACCTCAAAACCCTTGGTCTCCATTTGTATTTGGGTCAATAAAGGGACAGAAATGTATTCCTTAAATACTTGTGCCATTTTTTTGGCTTCTCCAGGAGTAGTGGCTATAAAGGATTCGCTTTGCGATACCTTGGCCATTCCCTCGATCAGATATCGGTTTACGCTGGATCCTATACCAAAAGTGAATACATTGGCCTGATCCAAATTATTTTCGATCAGCTTAAAGGCCTCTTTTTCCACGCTAACATACCCATCAGTGATCACCACCATGGAGCGGGATCCGTTGGAATCCTTCCGGGGAAGATCATAGGCCAACTCCAGGGCATCCAATAATTGGGTGCCGCCACCACCCTGCCCCTCGGAAAGAAAGCGAATGGCAGCTTCAATATTCCGTTCATGCGCCTCAATAGGAAAGGGACTAAAAATCGTGGAACTGGAAGCAAATAGTTGTACGTTAAATGTATCCGTAGTCCTTAGGTTGCACAGTAGATTGCGCATAAGGGTACGGGCAATCTTCAAGGGATACCCGTTCATAGAGCCCGAAACATCCACAACAAAGAGATATTCCCTCGAGGGGATATCCAAAGATTTCGTTTTTTTAGGGGGCTCCATAATATAAGTGAAGAAATTCTCGTCCCCGTGTTCGTATAGCAAAAGGCCAGATTCAATGGTATGGCCCCGTAGACTATAGTCAAGGATAAAATCCCTATTGGCCGGATTTTCGTTTTTATCGGAAAGTGTTATTTCCGCGGTTTGGGCATTGGGATATTGAACATGGATGTCATGACTGGTACTACCTACCTGTTGCAGCAACATACCTGCATTGATAGCCACCTTTAGATCAAAGTGAAACGTATCGGAAATTCCCTTTGGTGTACAGGGTGTATGGAACACCTCCTCCTCGGCACTGCCTTCCCCTGTATATCGAGGTCCTACAACTCCCGGAGCCACAAACCGGTAGCTGCCGTTCAGGGGTTCCAACAATTCCGTATAATACACATCGATACTAATAACGTCCAGAGGCATAATGTTCCCCACATTCATCTGAAAAACGTTGGGGCGATGTTGGTCCAACCGCGCGGCCCTTTTTCCCTGTTTAACAGCAGAGTCATATACTCTTTTGGCTTCCCCTTTTTCAAGTATCCGGGCATTTATAATCCGTTCTCCAATAGTCATCTTCATTTTATGGATGGCCGCCTTGGTAGAAAGCGGGAATACATATTTGGCCTCTATCGGGGTATTTCCAAGATTTTGATACACTTGGGTAAGTCTCACATGGGCTATGGTCCCGGATATCTGTACATCAGTCTTCGTTTCCTTAAGGGGTATCAGGGCATCTTTATCGGATAACTGTAGATAAGGACTTCCCCCATCTTGTGCAAAACTTAGGGCGAACGCGAAAAAAAGAAGGAAAGGGAATAGATTTTTCATGACATTGGTATTTGTAGTTTCCGCTAAATCTATTGTGCCTTTGGGGAGCGTTGCCCTTTGTTTTAGTATTCGTGGGGATGCATCTAGAATTCGTATGCCCTTACATCCCGGTGCCACAACAATTCCCAAAAAAGCCATATTTTTATAAACAGAGTGTACACCATGGAGAAATTGCGTTTCCCGTTCATACGTTTGGGATTGGTCATTCTGGCCGCTTCTTGCACATCGGATGTTCCAAAGGACATTGAAAATGCCTATGGTCAACTCCCGGAAATAGTCGATTTTAACTTCCATGTAAAGCCCATACTCTCGGACCGTTGCTTTGCCTGCCATGGCCCGGATGCCAATACGCGAAAGGCCCGATTACGCCTGGACCTGGAACAAGAGGCTTTTAGTAGATTACCCACGGGCAACCACGCTTTCGTTTCGGGAAAACCCGGAAAAAGCGAGAGTGTTATACGCATGCTTAGCAATGACCCCGAATTGGTAATGCCACCTCCGGAATCCCACCTTTCCTTAACGGCCCGGGAGAAAGCAACGATCATGAAATGGATAGAACAGGGAGCCAGGTGGAAACCACACTGGGCCTTTATTGCCCCTAAAGAAATAGAAGTACCCTTAAAGGCATCCAAGGAATGGGCAACTCATAATGAGATCGACCTGTTCATTCAACAAAAACTAAAACAAAAAGGTTTTGTCCCGTCACCACAAGCGGACAAGGAGCGCCTGTTAAGGAGGGTATCCATTGATTTGACCGGGTTACCCCCGACTCTGGCACAAATAGATGCTTTTTTACAAGATCGGAATCCCGGTTCATATGAAAGAATAGTGGATCAGCTTCTGGCCACGGACGCTTATGCCGAGCGCTTGACCTTGGAATGGATGGATCTTGCCCGATATGCCGATTCCAACGGGAAACATGCGGACGGCTGGCGCATGATGTGGCCATGGCGGGATTGGGTCATCAACGCCTTTAAGCAAAATATGCCTTATGATCGGTTTGTCACTTGGCAACTGGCCGGTGATCTCTTGCCCAATGCCACCCAAGAACAGAAACTAGCAACGGCGTTTAATCGGAACCATCCGATTACCAGTGAGGCCGGTGCAATCGAGGAGGAAAACCGCCTGGGTTATGTTTGGGACCGGGTAGAAACCGTGGGCACATCATTTATGGGACTTACCGTGGCCTGTGCGCGCTGCCATGACCATAAGTTTGATCCTATCTCCCAAAAGGATTATTATCAAATGACGGCCTTTTTTGATAATATCCGGGAATTGGGGGTTTCCGCGAATGACCTAAATGCCGGCCCGGTCATGCCGCTTATTGAGGAAGGGACACAACAGGTCCTGGATTCGTTAAAAATCAAGATCCACGAAAAAGAGCAAGTCCTGGAACTGACCAAAAAAGAACTCCAAGGCCTAAAGACTTACCTAAAAAATTTACCGCTCAACTTTGAAGAAAATGGGCAATTGGGATACTATCCTTTTGATAAAGTTTCCCAAACCAAGAACAAGGATGGGCGTTATACCGTTGATAGTAATACCAAGGTGGGTATACGGGCGAAACCCGTCCTCATCGATGGCAAGAAAAATCGTGCTCTTGAGTTTACTGGGGAATATGACGAAGTATATATTGATGACGCCCCAAATTTTGAATGGACCGACCCGTTTTCTGCAAGCCTTTGGATCAATACCAAAAAAAGGGAGATAGGAAAAACACAAACATTACTAGGTACGGTAGGAGGCAAAAACAGTCTTTGGCGGGGTTGGGATTTTTATTTGGACAGCCTTAACCATTTAAATGCCCGATTGGTAAGTGCACTACCTCACAATCTGATACACGTACGATCAAAGGATTCCATAAAAAAGCACATCTGGCAACATGTTGCTTTTAGCTATGACGGTTCTGGCAAGGCCAAGGGATTAAAACTCTTTATTGGAGGTCGGGAAACCCCCATGGATACCCGTTATGACCGCTTATACAAAAGCATAAAAACCATACAGGACAAGGAACACACCCTATACAAGCGATCCATAAAAGTGGCACGGAATTATAGTTTTTCTACTGGTGACGACGGGATTTTTCAGGGTAAGATAGACGATATCCGATTATATGATAGGATCCTTACCCCCAAGGAAGTGCACTATCTGTATACGGAAGATAGTTTACAGGCCTCTAAAAAAAATGACCCGGCCCCGGAATACTGGGTAAACCAGGCAGAGAAAATAGACCTTATGAACAAGGAACTCAAAAAGCTAAGAAACAAATGGCTATCGTTTATGACTCCTGTTCCCGAGGTTATGGTAATGGAGGAAATGCCGGAACAAAGGCCCACCTACGCCTATGCACGTGGGGACTACGAACAACCTATGTATGAGGTAACTGCAGCTGTTCCCGAAATATTGCCCTCGATGGCCGCGGACTTTCCAAAAAATAGGTTAGGGCTGTCCCAATGGTTTTTTTCTCCGGAAAATCCGTTGACGGCAAGAGTAGCTGTAAACCGGTATTGGCAAATGCTTTTTGGAAAGGGTCTCGTTGGCACCCCGGAGGATTTTGGAGTACAGGGTTCTTTACCCACCCATCCTCAGTTGTTGGATTGGTTATCGGTATACTTTATGGAAAATGGCTGGGATATCAAAAAACTTTTAAAACTGATGGTGATGTCCCATACCTATCGGCAATCCTCACTTATAGGCGAAGAAATGAACGAAAAAGACCCGAACAATGAATTTTTGGCCCGGAGCAATAGTTATCGCCTATCGGCGGAAATTATTCGTGACAACGCCTTGGCGGCTAGTGGTCTTTTAGTACAACAGGTCGGTGGGGAAAGCGTTCTCCCCTACCAGCCCAAAAACCTTTGGATCGAAAAAAGCAATTTCTCCCATAAACTGTTGCGCTATAAGGAATCCGGGGGCGACAGCCTCTATAGAAGGGGGCTGTATACCTTTATCCGCCGCTCCTCGCCCCATCCCGCAATGCTGGCATTTGATGCCCCCTCCCGGGATATCTGCACCATAAAAAGGGAAAACACCAACACCCCTTTACAAGCCTTGGTATTATTGAACGATGTGCAATTTGTGGAAGCCTCCAAGATTTTGGCGGAACGTATGCAGACCGAAGCCGGAAATTCCTTGGAAGATCAGATTATCCATGGATTCCGGTTGGCCATCAGCCGTTTTCCCAAACAGAGGGAAATCAACATCCTAAAAGAATTGTTTAAGGCGCAAAAGGAACGGTTTTCGATATATCCCAACGAGGCCGATGAACTTTTGAAGGTCGGGGAAAAACGGATAAAGAAATCGCTGGATCCTTCCAAAACCGCTGCCCTGACCATGGTGGCCAATACCATTCTTAATCATAACGAGACCTATATAAAGCGATGATCAACTCCATGTCCGGAAGATTATGTTACTCCAAAAACCAATTCCATAGGGTTACCCCTTTATTTTATCGTTCAAAAGGTTTTTGGAATTGATAAGTTCCTCCCATTTTTCCAACTTCCATTCCGGAGGAGGTGCAAAGTCTTTGGAATCCTTAAAGTAGGTACGTGCCAAACGTAAGACCTTTTCAGGTATGGAGTCGGAAAGATCGATACTTTCCGCAGGATCCCTTTTTAAGTTGTACAGCTCAAAAATGGGGGCTCTACCTTCCATATTATCCAGGTATATTTCAGGTTCCAATTCCCCCGTAAACCTCAGAAGATAGTCGCCTTGTATAACGGCCCAAGCTGGAGGGGCATGTTCCCTTTCACTGCCATGGTCCTTGGTCGAGTTTTGTATCATAAATCCCCAAGCGGCGGAATGGATCCCGGCCCAGATCAGTGATTCACGTACTTCCTCCGGACCTGATTCATCAAAAAGAGGCAGTAGGCTCTTCCCGTCAATACCGTAAGGGACCCTTCCCCCGGCAGCATCGATCGCCGTAGGTAAAATATCCAGCGTAGAGACCAAAGCGTTTGAAATACCCATTTGATGTATTTTGTCCGGCCAGTGTAGTAATAATGGCACCCGTATGCCGCCTTGATAATAATTTCCCTTGTGCCCCGAAAAAGGTGCATTTCCCGGCAATGGTGAACCAGTTTTATGTCCATCATAGGATCCGGCACTCATAGCACCATTATCCGAGGTAAAAACGAGCATGGTATTCTCATAAAGTCCGTTCTCCCTTAAATAGTCGATGATTCTTTTGATATTGGCATCTACGCCATTCACATGGGCATAAAAATTATTCAGGTGATGGGAATCGGACTTAAACTTGTCCAAGTACTTTTTTGGTGCTGTGGGTTCTATGGAATCATGAACGGCATGGTAATGCAATTGGATATAAAAAGGATGGTCATCATTCTTTTTGGATGCGATGAATTCCAGGGTCTTATCCGTAAAAGTGTCCGTATTATAGCTTATTTGTTTTCCTGCATGTTTAAAATTCTCCCAAACATTGGTTGCATTGTAGTAATCGCTGGCCCAATGGTTATATCCATAATAGTAGTCAAAACCGTTGTTCAGGGGGTGATGCTCCGTTACCACCGAACCTATATAGCCACTTTCCCGGATTTCTTTTGCAACCTCAGGGTAATTTTTATGTATTGAGGATAATTTCATGTTTGCATCCAAACCCTTAGCTTCCAATATGTCAACGACCATTTTACGATCTCGTGCCCCAATATGCCACTTGCCGATGTGAGCCGTATTGTACTGTAGTTTTTTTAGATTCTCCGCCAGGTGTGTCCCTTGTTCGATCCCTTTTTTCTCCACATCCATATTGGTATAAAGGCCCCATTTGTTTTGAGAGGTGCCCGTGGCAATTCCGGCTCTGGACGGGGCACAAAGACTGCTGGAAGTAAAGGCCCTGTTAAAGAGAATCCCGTTCGTTGACAATTTGCGTAGGGTTGGCATGGCATTCTTGGAAAATTCCAGGGACTTGGCCAAAGAATAACCTTGTAGGCTGTCTACCAGTTTAACGAAAAAAGGATCATAATCCTGAGTCGTCAAGGTATCGTTGAAAATACCGAATTGTCCATACCCCAGGTCGTCCATCATAATGAAAATCACGTTAGGACCTTTTTGCTCCAAGACTTTTTCCTCTG
>JBCBSN010000105.1:0-14102 GCA_039819225.1 Bacteroidota bacterium
CTTAGTTTCGTTTTTAGTCTTTCCCGGGCATGAAACAATCTGGACTTCACGGTACCCAGGGAAATTTCCAGAATTTCACTGATTTCCCTCAGGGAGTATTCCTGGGTATAGAACAACCGCAATACGGTTTGTTGCTCCTGGGGTAATTGGCGTATGGCTTTTCGTAATTGCGCTATTTCCGCACCTTTATCTTCCTCTTTGTCAAAAAGCCCCTCCTCGGTTTTTAGTGCGGCCCTATGTTGCCTATCTCGGTTTCTACTATTCAGATAGTCCAAGGTCTTTCGCGTCACAATTCTCATGGCCCAACCGGAAAAGGCATTGGGATCTTTTAAGCTACCCAATTTTTTTAGGATTATCCGCCAGCAATCCTGTACAATATCCTTTGAGGCATCCATATCATGGGTATATCCCCAGGAATGTCTGCAGAATTTTGAATGGTACCGTTTTACCAGCAACTCCATGGCGGCCTTATGGCCGGATCGGTATTGTAAAACCAACAATCCATCAAATACTTTTTGGGTGGCCATCTTTGCTCTTTCTAAACTAAGGACATTGAAAAGTACAAAAGGTTCAATTGCATTTAACTTTTTTTAATACCATAACTCCCGGTGATAGACACTCAAAATGCTACTTTTGCCCAATGCGCAGAAAAAAGAGTCTCCCTATTTTTGAAAACGTAAAAGTTGTGGATGCCGGGGCCAAGGGCAAAAGCCTTGGTAAAGCACCCGATGGAAGGGTCATTTTTCTGAACAATGCGGTGCCCGGCGACATCGTGGACGTACAGACCCTAAAAAAGAGAAAACGTTTTTTTGAGGGAACGGCCGTCAGCTTTCATACCCTTTCCCCTAAAAGAACGGTACCGGCCTGCGAACACTTTGGCACCTGTGGTGGCTGCAAATGGCAACACATGGACTATGAACACCAGTTGTACTATAAGCAAAGGGAAGTCCAAAACAATCTGGAACGCATCGGAAATGTGGAACTGCCCGAAATACGACCCATCATAGGCTCGGAAAAGACCTATTTTTACCGTAACAAGATGGAGTTCTCCTTTAGCGATAGTCGCTGGCTCAGCACGGACGAAATCCGATCCAATGCCGAGGTAACGGAAAGGAATGCATTGGGGTTCCATATACCGGGAATGTGGGACAAGATTCTGGACATCAAAAAATGTCATCTTCAGAGGGATCCTTCAAATGCCATTAGGCTGGAAACAAAGGCCTTTGCCTTAAAAAATGACCTCTCCTTCTTTAACCCTAGAAATCAGCATGGCCTTCTACGTACCTTGATGATACGGACATCCACTACCGGAGAACTTATGGTTTTACTTCAGTTTTTTGAGGACGATGCTAAAAAACGGGAGCTACTGCTAGGCCATTTGGCAGTTACTTTCCCCAAGATTACGGCATTGCTTTATGTCATCAACCCAAAGCCCAACGATACCATTTATGACCAAGATGTCGTATGCCATGCCGGCCGTGATCATATTTTTGAGGAAATGGAAGGGTTACGGTTTAAGATAAACGCAAAATCCTTTTATCAAACCAATCCGGAGCAGGCGTATGAACTGTACAAAGTAGTCAGGAATTTTGCCGGCCTAACGGGAAAGGAACTGGTATACGACCTCTATACGGGTACGGGTACCATTGCACAGTTCATTGCGCGGAAGGCGAAAAAGGTAATAGGTATAGAGGCGGTGCCCGAAGCCATAACCGACGCCACTGAAAATGCGGAATATAATGGTATAAAAAATGTACACTTTTATGTAGGCGATATGAAAACGGTTTTTGATGAGCCGTTTATTACCAAAAATGGGAATCCGGATATCATTATCACTGATCCTCCAAGGGATGGGATGCACAAAAATGTAGTACGGCAGATCCTGCATATCGCCCCAAAAAAGGTAATCTATGTAAGCTGTAACAGTGCCACCCAGGCCAGGGACATTGGGCTTATGAAGGATGCCTATAAGGTGAGCAAGGTACAGCCCGTTGACATGTTCCCACAGACCTATCACGTGGAAAATGTTGTACTTTTGGAAAAGCTGCACCAATGAAAAAGATTTCGGCAATTATAACGGTTCTCTTGTGTATAGTTTACTTTTCGGCCTGCGAAAAGGACGATATCTGCGTGGATGGCGATACGCCCCTGCTCGTTGTGGGGTTTTACGATATCACGGATACCTCGGAAACCAAAGAGGTGACCGGAATGCAAGTAAGAGGCCTAATTATTGGGGAAGATACCTTGGAAGTTATTGAAAATGCTGCCTTGGATTCCATTGCCATACCACTTAGACCCACGGAAAACACCACCTCTTTTTTAATTTCTCAGATACTGAGCGATCCAGTTGACACACTAACCAATATACTTACCCTTACTTACCAAGTACAGGATAAATTTGTTTCACGGGCCTGTGGTTTTGTGGCCAATTACAATGCCTTGGAAGCTACCGCGGCAAGGGGTTCCGAAACCGACTCGCTATGGATTCAAGATATAGATGTATTAATCCCCTTTGTGGAAAATTCCACCGAAGCCCATGTCAAAATATTCCATTAGCCTTTACCTATATGCGCTGACGTGGGGCGTGCTTTGGTCACAGGACAAACCCATAGATCTGCAGCCCAAGGATACCCTGGTATACGAACAGCCCTATGGTATGCGGGTGGGCATAGATTTAAGCAGACCTGTAGTATCCTTTTTGCAGGATAATTTTACCGGGTTTGAAATTGTGGGCGACTACCGCCTTACCCAAACGCTGTACTTGGCAGCGGAACTTGGCAATGAAAACAAGACCATAATAGAGGAATTGGGGGGGGAAATGGTGCCCAACAATGCGGAACTCTATGATTTTACCGCATCAGGGAGCTATATAAAGTTAGGGGTAGATTATAACACCTATGACAATTGGTACGGGATGAACAACTCCATTTTCATGGGGGGGCGACTGGCATTCAGCAGTTTTAGCCAAACTGTGAACAGTTTTCGTTATTACGAAAGCAACCGCTATTGGATCCGTGACCAATTTGCCCTGGGTTCTCAGGAGGAACGGGAATTTAGCGGCCTTAGCGCCTCCTGGTTGGAATTTGTTTTTGGCACCAAAGTAGAATTGTTCGCCAATATTTACCTAGGAGCCAGTGTTCGTCTTGGTTTCTTGTTGAGCAACGCCGAACCAGATCCCGATGAATTCCGGAATTTGTTCATACCCGGTTTTAACAAGGTTACGGAAAACAGCAAATTCGGGGTAGGGTACAATTATTCCATTAGCTATTTGATCCCACTTTACAGAAAGGCAAAAAAGCCCAAGGAGGATGAAAGTACGTCTCCCGAAGTCGAAGAATAACTTTTCATAAGGTCGTGATTATACCAAAATGTCATTTACCACATGTCCATGTACATCGGTTAGCCGATAGCGCCTGCCCTGGTGTTTAAAGGTAAGTCGCTCATGATCTATACCCAGTTGATGGAGCAACGTGGCTTGAAAATCGTGTACGTGCACTGGATTTTCCACTATGTTATAGCCAAAGGGGCCCGTTTTGCCATAGACCAGGCCAGGCCGCACCCCGCCACCGGCCATCCAGGCACTGAATGATCTGGGGTGATGGTCCCTTCCGTAATTATCTTGGGTCAATTTTCCCTGGGAGAAGCTTGTTCTACCAAATTCGCCCCCCCAGATGACCAAAGTATCCTCCAACATACCCCGTTGTTTCAAATCGGTCACCAAGGCAGCGGATGCTTGATCCGATGATTTAGCCATTTTAACAATTTCCGTGGGCAGGTTACCATGTTGGTCCCAGCCCATATGGTACAACTGAATAAAGCTAACGTCCCGCTCCGCCAATCTACGGGCCATAAGACAATTATAGGCATAGGTCCCAGGTATCCGGGCGTCTTCCCCATAAAGTTTAAAAATATAGTCCGGTTCATCGGAAAGATCTGAGATTTCCGGTACGCTGCTCTGCATACGGTAGGCCATCTCATATTGGCTTATCTTGGAATCGATCTCGGGATCGCCCCAAACCTTCTTTTGTTCGGCCTCCAATTCCGCCAAATAGTCCAGTTCGGATCTTCTCCGTTTTCGGTCGATGCCGTCGGGATTGCTCAAATAGAGTACGGGATCCGCCCCGGATCGAAACCGTACCCCTTGATGATGCGAAGGCAAAAAACCACTGTTCCAAGCCTGCATATTCAAGTTTTGGGCACTATTCTTTCCTCTGGAGAGCATTACGATAAAGGAAGGAAGGTTTTCATTGGCACTTCCCAGACCATAGCTAAGCCAAGAACCAATACTGGGCCGCCCAACCTGTTGGGAACCCGTCTGCATAAAGATGACCGCTGGCTCGTGATTAATGGCATCGGTATGCATGGAATTGATCATACAGATATCATCGGCAATATTCGCCGTATAGGGCATTAATTCACTAAAATAACCACCTGTCTTGGAATGTTGTTTAAAATTGAATTTGGAACCTACCAAGGGAAAGCTGGACTGGGCCGCCAACATCCCGGATACCCTTTGCCCATTTCTTACGGAATCCGGTATTTCCTCACCCCAATGTTTGTTCAAGTCCGGTTTGTAATCAAAAAGCTCAAACTGGCTAGGACCACCACTCTGAAAAAGGTAAATGATCCTTTTTACTCTTGGGGTGTGATGTAACTGCCTTATTACGCCGCCATTGTTCAACACGGCCCGATCAATTGTGCCGGGAGAGGCCTTGAGCATATCCGGAAGTAAAAGACTGCCCAGGGCCAAACTGCCCAAGCCCCTAGTGGTTGTCCTTAAAAAATCCCTTCGTGTCCGTAAATATTCGCTATTTTGTATTTCCCTGGAATAATCCATTCCCTTAATTTTTGTAATAGGCTTCCGTTGAATTCAATACCGTATTGGCCACCCGTGCCAAGGCCGCGGTCTCCAAAAAGGATACTTCCTGTGAAGCCGGTCTGTGCCCAATTCCCAAATATTTTTTTGCCGCTTCCGGTTCTTGGGCAAAATAGTGTTTTTCTTCCTGAAACTGTCTCATTAAAATCCCACGCTCCCTTTCCGTGGGCGGCCTTCCTACCGAAGCCAGGAATACATGATCCAATGCCAAGGTGGTATCCTTTTGGGAGGCCATCAATGCATTTTCGGACATCACGCGGCAGGCCTCCAAAATCTGTGGACTGTTCAACAGCACTAATGCCTGTAACGGTGTATTGCTACGTTGGCGCCGTACTTGGCATTCCGATCGATTAGAAGCATCAAAGACCAACATACTGGGAGATGGGGCATTCCGTTTCCAAAAGGTATACAGGCTACGGCGATAGAGCCCATCATCATAATCCACTTCATAATCGGGGAAAAAGGCATGTGTAATCGTTTCCCGCCACAGACCTTCGGGTTGATAGGGAAATGCCGACTCGCCGCCTACCTTACGTTCCAAAAGACCACTTGCGGCCAAGGCATTGTCCCGAACCATTTCTGCGGAACGCCTGTATCTGGGGCTTCTGGCGAGCAATATATTTTCGGAGTCTATTTCCAAAAGCTCCTCGCTTACTGCCGAAGACTGTCTATATGTGGCTGAAGTGACCATCTGTTTAATCAACCGTTTTACATCCCATCCATTTTCCATAAAATCTACGGCCAGCCAATCCAATAGCCCTGGATGACTGGGCAATGCGCCCTGGTTCCCAAAATCCTCATTGGTCTTCACCAATCCCCTCCCGAAAATGAGGTACCACATTTGGTTTACCGCCACCCTGGCCGTAAGCGGGTTATCCCTATGTACCAACCATTGGCCCAAGCCATATCGGTTTCGGGGCAAATCCTCCGGCCATGGAAGGATGTTTTCAGGAACATCGCGTTCCACCCGTTCGGTAGGGGCATCGTATACACCCCTGTCCAATATATAGGTAGTCCTTTCCTTATCCAAATCCCCCATGACCATAATTTCCTGAACGGTATCCAAAGTAACGACCTCCCGCTGTTGAATCTTGCGCAAAGCCCTACGTTCTTCCTCCAGTTCTGCATCCATGTGCAAAACATAAAAATCTTTTGCCTCTTCGGTTTTGGACGCAACGGCTTCCTTAAAGGCCGTTGCACCTGCTTTGGTATCAAATAAATACTGTGCCCCCAAATGCCCAACTTCCCTGTTGAGTACTTTGACTTCATCTAGCATACCCCCGTCAAAATCCGCATCATAATGGCTGGCCCCCATGATAAAGCCTTCATAATGTGCATATACCGTAGCTCTCTTGTCCTTATAAGGTTTTGTAGAACGATATACCAAATTCCGTAGAACCGCAACCTGGGCCAATTGCCCGTTTCGCCATACCTTCATACCCTCGGCCTTGCTAGATCCATCATAGGTCCAAACAAAATGCTGCCACTTTTCCAAAGGTAATTTTTCCTCCAAACGGATGTCCAAGGATTGATAGGGGTGCGCATGGTTCAAACGGAAGGATAACCTAGTACTATCCATCCAAACATCCCAACCGCGATACCCCTGTATCCTATTGTTTCCATTGTACAGTATCCTGGCCTCATCAAACTCTTCGGGCGTCTTTATCCAAAAACTGACCGTAAACGGCTCCATACGCTCGAAGCTTATTCTACTTCCATCGGCAATTGCCTTGCCTTCCAAGTACTCCAGGGCCAGACCTTTCTTCCCGGGCACAAACTTATGTCCATAATACCTTGCGGGACCGGAGCCTTTGGCCAGATCTCTAAGGGTGCCATCTTGTGGATCGTCAAAAGTAAGATGCACCATAGTAGCCTTATCCATTGCCTTTTTGAGCGTTTCCGCGGTAGGCCCCGTTCGCATCCAATCCAGTGCCTCTTGCTTTTTAAGCCCAGCTTTTTGGGCAATTGCGTTGGACTTTATATCGATTTCCCTCAGCAGAAACTTATGAATATCCTGTACTTCCTTATCCCCGGGCAAGGGCATTACCGGGCCTGCATTCATGGAAAACTCATTAGGTGCACCATTCCCATTTTCAATGGAATTGTACGAAAAAATGGCATCTCCCCGTTCCACGGTGCTATTAAAAAAGCTGTACAACTCAAAATAATCCTTCTGGGATATGGGATCGTATTTATGGTCATGGCAGCGCGCACAGGCTACCGTAAGTCCTAAAAAAGCCGCCCCTACCGTATTGGTCCTATCGGCCACATACTCTACCCTAAACTCCTCCGGAATTACCCCGCCTTCGGAGTTTTGCTTGTGTAAACGGTTAAAGGCCGTTGCCAAACGTTGCTCCGGACGGGCATTGGGAATTTGGTCACCACCCACCTGCCAAAGGATAAAATCGCTATACGGCATATTTTCGTTATAGGCGTTTATCACCCAGTCCCGATAAGGCCACATCTCATGGTGAAAATCATCCAAATAGCCCTCGCTATCCGCAAAACGGGCCACATCCAACCAATGGGCCGCCATACGCTCCCCATAGGCTGGGGATGCCAAAAGTTCATCCACCAACTTTTCATAGTAATCCGGTGACCTGTCTGCCATGATGCGTTGTACCTCCTGCACGGAAGGCGGAAGACCGGTTATATCAAAATAGAGTCGACGTATTAATAGCTCCCGGCGAGCCTGTGGGGAGGGTGTAATTCCTTTTTCATCCAACTTGGCCGCAATAAAACGATCAACTTCATTCTTGGCCCATCCTTTTCCAGATTTGGGCACTTCCACCTTTTGCGGTTTGGTAAAGGCCCAGTGCGGTTTGTATTGGGCCCCTTGTTCTATCCATTTGGAGAGGTAGGCGATTTCTTCTGGTTCCAAGATTAAATTGGACTCTGGTGGAGGCATAACGATCTCCGGATCTTCGCTCACCATACGGTGATATACCTGACTACTGCGCAAGCTTCCGGGCTTTATGGCGAAGCCTGCACCTGAACTTAAGGCAGCATAGGCATCCTCCGCATTATCCAACCGCAAATCCCCCTTTTGATTGGCCTTGTCGGGGCCATGACAGGCAAAACAACGATCGGAAAGAATGGGTTTTATGTGATAATTAAAATCGATTACGTCCGGAAGTTGCTTTTCTGCCAAGAGAACCGCTTCCGGTTTGTCCACCCGGCAGGAAGTCCAAAAAAAGGATAGGGTTATCCCCATCCCTACAAAGACAAAACGCAAAATTAAAGATGAAATTTTCAATTGAAAATAAACTCCCATATCAGCCGCATGATTCCAATACATATGCTAAACCCGTTCCTAAGATATTAATTTTGGGACTATTACGCAATTGCTGCTTAGTTGAGGGTGCACGACAAATTTCACTTCCTTAAAATAATGCCCAACATCAGTCCCAAATTTAGTTATGGGCTTAGACCTGACAGGTTTCAGAAACCTGGCAGGTCTCCCAAAAAGTGAAATTTGTTGTGCATCCCCATTGTTGATACGGAACAATAAAAAAACTACGGGTTTTGATACTTTGCCTTTTTGCTCCCTTCGTACATAACATACTTTACCAAACGGGACTCCAGATGGCTGTTATAGACCTTTATCTTGCGGGAAGGCCTTAGTCCAACATGTTTCAAGGCCTGAAGGTTCGAGGTAATGAACCAAGCGTCCGTTCCAGGATATTTTTGTTTTAAAGTATCGCCGATTCCCCCATAAAATTGCTCCATATCCAAATTAAGACGCTCGCCATAGGGGGGATTGAATACCATATGGAGTTTCCCCGAGTTCAACTTTTCCGAATCAAAGAAGTTCTTTCGTTCAATGGTGATGTACTCTGAAAGATTGGCGTTCTCCACATTTTCGATCGCCTTGTGGACCGCCGAAGGCGCCTTGTCGTAGCCCAAGATATCGTTATGGAACTCCCGTGTTTTGTTGAGGCTGGCATCCACGATTTTTTCAAACAGATCGGCATCAAAATCGTCCCATTTTTCAAAGGCAAAACCCTTGCGATTTATATTGGCCGGGATATTACAGGCAATCATGACCGCCTCCACCAAAAACGTACCGCTTCCGCACATGGGATCCAGAAAGTCGGATCGGCCGTCCCAACCGCTCAGTAAAAGTAATCCAGCGGCCAATACTTCGTTTATGGGCGCAATGTTGGTGGCGGTGCGGTAACCCCTATGGTGCAACGAACTTCCAGAACTGTCCAACGCTATATTGCACCGATCATGTTGGATATGCACATTAAACCGTATGTCGGGGTCTTTGACATCTACCGTTGGGCGTTTGCCCTCCATGGCTCGAAACTTATCAACAATAGCATCCTTGACCTTTTGGGATACATAAAGGGAATGGGAAAAAATATCCGAATGCAAGGTAGTATCAATGGCAAAGGTGTCATCTACAGAGAGGTAATCCCGCCAATCCATAGCATATATCTTTCGATATAGATCCTGCTCCCCTTTGACAGAAAAAGAGCGAATGGGCTTTATGATTTTAATCGCCGTGCGCAAACATAAATTGGCCTTATACATAAACCCCGTATCCCCCTCAAAGGAAACGCTTCTTACCCCTATGCTTACATTGCCCGCCCCAAGGTTCCTCAACTCCTTGGCCAGGATTTCCTCGAACCCAAAAAGAGTTTTGGCCACCATGGTAAAGTTATTGCCCATACTTCTTTACTGTATGCGACCAAAAGTACAGTATTTTTACACCTTGGAATATCTGGAGCTCATAAAACCGCCGGTATGTTTAAAAATCAAAAAGCAAATTCCAAATTCCAAAAAGCCACCATGCTCAAATGAGTGCAATAAAATAGGTCTACTCACTTAGTAAAATGCTCATTAAGTGTCCAAATTAAAGAGTCCCTTATAGATTGATACTGTTTATTCTATGCTACGTTTTTATTTTCATTGGGATCGATCCGATGATCATAAAGTTCGTAGAACGTACTGTCGGCAAGCTTCCTTCTATTGATTCTATAGTCATGTGTTCGCATACTCTGTTGGTTCCCATTTCCTCCATGAACAGAAAGTGACGACTCACTTTCTGCTCCTTTTGGAGCATTAAAAAATGAAACCAAGGTTTTCCCATCCAGATCAATGGGAGCCTCAAGACCGCACAAGTCTGCCAAGGTCGGGTATACATCAACCAACTCCACGATATTTGATGTTCGTTGCCCGTTACTTGAATGTTTAGGAATGGAAATGAGCAAGGGAACCCTAGTGGCCATTTCGAAGTTACTGTGCTTTTTGCACCAGAGATTATGTTCGCCTATCTGATAGCCGTGATCGCCCAGTAGTACGACAATCGTATTTTCACGAAGCTTCAATTCTTCCAACCGATCTAGGAGCAACCCAATTTGTGCATCGATATAGCTTATGGAAGCGAGATATCCATGCAACAAATCTTTTTTCAGATCTTCCGTGAATGCACCCTCATTTGGAATGTTTACATTGCTTCTAAGTTCGGCGGTAGTAGGCAGGATTGTTTCCGGAACCCCTTCCGGGGCATATTGATTTTCTGGTAGTACCAATTCCTCGCAATTGTATAAATCCCAGTATTTTTTTGGGGCAACAAAGGGCAAATGGGGATTGTAAAAACCCACGGCCATAAAGAATGGCTTCTCCTTAAACTCCTCTAGATAACGTAGGGCCTGTTGAGCAGCTTCACCATCGGCGAGCAAACTATCTGCAATCACGGGCGCCTCATACGCTAGTGAACGCGGAATATTGTTATACCCTATCAGCCCTTTTTCCAAGCATTTTTTTTTATTTATTTGGTATATGGAATCCCCTACCGGACCCCACACGCTTTTTTTGGGCAACCACAAAGGCACACTCCAAGATTCAGGGTCATTTTTATTTCCAAATAAGTTAGCATCAAATCCAACCAAATGAAAAACTTTGTATAGCCCGGCCGAGATGTACCCACTATTCTTGAAGAGTTGTGGCAATGTCACAACATTGGGTTTTGTATCACGAATGTGGTCATTGATGGCATAGGCCCCCGTGGTTTGGGGATAATACCCGGAAAGAAAAGAGGAGCGGGAAGGCCCACAAAGTGGTGCTTGACAATAGGCCCGATCAAACACGATTGCTTTTTTTGCCAATTTGTCTATATGGGGTGTTTTTACGATGGTATCACCATATACTCCCAATTGGGGCCGTAAATCATCCACGGTTATGAATAGAACGTTTTTCCTTTTGTCCCTACTTTCTGAATCCGCTCTCTTACACGAACATAGAATTATAAAAAAGGTCGCAACAAAAACTATTCTTTTCATCTGTTCAAAATCTTGTAATATTTTGAAAATAAAGCTATTCCAAAATTTTAGACAGATGGAACCGCTTGCTCCTGCCTGCCGGCAGGCAGGTTCGCATAAACTTGTTTTAAACATTCTTGGAAGAGTTTGCTTAAAAAAGTTTATGCTCATTTCATTATAGATCAATTTATAATTTCTTTATAACGGCCCTGGAATTCCATGCACTTAATTCAAAATAGGGCTTTTTGGGTACCGCTTCCCTCCACTTTATATCTACCTCCAAAATCCTTTCCTCCCCAGGTGCCATCCAAAAGAAATTATCCGTGGCCCGAAACAATCGCTTCCCTCCCTTTACGTTCAATTGGGTCATAAAGGCCGGGTATTTTCCAGTGTTCTTGACCAAGACTTTGCACCTATGATACGCTACTTCATCCTCTTTTTGTTCAAGAACCCTTAATGCCAAATTGGTTTTAGTCCGCGCTGTAATCGGTTTTAACCACGGGCCATTATTCAAAGTTGGCCACGCCATTGGTTCGGAAGTATATTTTTCATAGTATTCAGGATTCTCCATCTGGGCTATAGTCCGTGGCCAGTAGACCGATCTAGAAATCAACTCATTGTTGCCATTCCTTATCTCCGCCAAGACAAAAAAGTATTGCGACTTAAAATCCTTGGGAATAGTATAGCTCTTCATTCCGTGTTCTGTAACGGACGGACCTGAGGGGACTTCAACATCCATTGAAGCACTATATTGTTCCGCAAACTCCGAGTCCAAAATCTTTACGGAAACGGTATACGCTCCTTTGGATTCCGTTGCGTTAAGAATGGATATATTCACCGGGAATTCCTCTCCTGCCTTCCAAAGCAACCTATCGGGAAGTAAGGCAACATGAATGGGTTCATACGTTCTTTTCAAAAAGTAATACGGTGCCGAGGGCTGACCAAAACCATCGAGCAGATGTATGGCAGCAACCGTAGGCCATGGCCGTTTAAACACCCAAGGCATTAGCCCCGTAGTTACTGGATAATTGGATTGCAATCCTTGGGACAATATTTGATAAAACTCCCCGGCCCCGATTTGGGTAGCTTCCGAAATAGATTCCAACGAAGGATTGGACACATTATCGATATGCGATGCCCTACTTAACATTCGCGGCACCCTACCGGGTCTGTACTCCATAAAATGTTGGATGAACTCTGGGTGGTTTGCCTTAAAGCCATCATCGTACATACCTCCCAAGTTTTTGAACTCTTTTTCGTCCACTATTTCGTAAAGGCTTTGTGCTTCGGGAACACTATGGATGCCTGTCTCCGCTATAAATGGAATAATGCCCAATTGCTTTTTATACCAAATGGGGTCAAAATCAGGGTATAGATGGGTACTTCCATGATCTGGACTAGTTCGAATCCATAAGCGCGAAGGGTCAAAATCATCCAGTGACCTTTCCAAAACATTCATTGTTGTGGCATTCTCTTTGCTATATGGATTAAACTCATTGCCGCCGCACCACACGGCCAATGAAGGATGGTTTCGAAGTCTAAAGATATTTTGTACCACCTGTGCCTCCCAGACCTCTTGGGGCCATTCCGGGGTATTGCTATTGGCCTTCGGAAAATCTTGCCATACCATTAGTCCATACCGGTTGCATAATTTGTAGAAGGTTTCGGGCTCCAATAGACCGCCCCCCCAGACCCGTATCAATTGTATGCCCGCATCACGGGCCGTAGAAAGCACCCAGTCATATTTTTCCACAGGCAAGTCCAATAGGACATCTACTGCCATCCAGTTGACTCCTTTAACAAAAATGGGACGATTATTGACCACAAACTGCCAATTCTTCCAACGATCCGAAGTCCTTGGCGCTGTCGTTGGTACTTGTGCTACGGAGCGAATGCCAAAATCAAATTCGATCTCATCAACTTTTTCTCCCGTTACCCAAAGGGAGGTCTTTACCTTATATAGGTTTGGATCCCCCATACCGTTGGGCCACCAGAGTTTTGGTTCAGGTATGGCAATATCCTCTTCCAACCAGCTATGCTGATTGAATATCCTCTGATCAAAAACCTTTTCGAATTCCAATTGGCCATCATGCCAAAATTCAATCTTCACCTTGGTTTCTTTTTCAAATGGCTTTGCTGAGGGTGCCTTCCTTTGGGAGTAGTTGGAAATCTGTTCATTACCCCAAGGATGCAATTGGTTCTTCAGGGAGTGTTTGTTCGCCAGCATTTCTAGACTCAGATGAAGGTGGGCGGTATTGTTTTCCGCTTTTTTGGTGACCAAGTACGGCCTCTCCAAATGAATTTTGGGCACAAAATCCACGCGAACCCCCTGCCACATACCCAATGCAAAAAAGGGTTTGTGGCTTCCGCCTCGTGCTACGGTTCTAGGTTTTACAATTTTCCCTGGATTGCGCCAATCAAAGGTATCCCATTGATTGTAGTTCCCAGATTTCACTTCGACCACAAGTTGATTGGGTTCACCGTATTTCAAGTGCTCGGAAACTTCTATGGTCGGTCCTCCGAACATACCACGGTGCTCGCCCAAAAGGGTTCCGTTCAACCAGACTTTAGAAAAATAGTCCAGCCCTTCAAAAGTGAGGAAGGCATATTTCTGTTTTTGATTTTTGTCCGGGGTAAAACTTTTGCGGTAGTACCAAACCTGTTTTTCGATCCAAAGATATTTTTCGGAGTTTAGGTGCTCGTAAGGATTGGGCAGTTTCCCTGCCTTGAAGTAGGCCATTTGGACACTAGTAGGTTTATTTACCGGCAGATATTCCTTATTATCCAAATCCGAAGGATTGGAGATAGGCTTGTCCAAATGTGTCAGTTGCCATTTGGAGCAACCCTATTTTATATCCGCTCGTCATGGGGAACAGCATATGTCTTTGGCCCAAAATTGGCAACTGACACATTTGGACAAGCCTATCTCCAATCCTTCGGATTTGGATAATAAGGAA
>JBCBSN010000106.1:0-13914 GCA_039819225.1 Bacteroidota bacterium
AATATCTTAACATTTTAATCGGAGCCAATCTCTCTTTTGCTTATCTTTAAAGAAGAATTACTGTACGTAAATGATTAAAAATTTTGTGGAGCGAGTGGGTGTAATGAACTGCATCCTACTCTTGGTGGTTTTTTCTATCATCATCGTCTCGGAAGTTCTTTTTCTTAGCGGAAAAAAATTGGATGCCATATTTATCGCGTTCTGGGCACCCACCATATTAGGTTTTATGAATTACTTTAAGTACAGGAAGTAATGGATTTTATATTAATTTATTCCATCGTCGTTGCCGTCATCTTTTTGATATGGCTACTTTTTGTAATTCGTATGTACCGAAAAATGGAGGAATAGGGGAGCAGTTGTACCACGCTAAACCTTCATTTCCTCAGGACTGTACAGGACAGTTGCCTTTTTTCCCTCAGTTTTGTTCAGGAATGCCGTAATGATTCCCTGGGCTTCCATAGTATCCTTTTGGGGAACCAGGTAGGCTTCAAAATCACGGAACGACCGTAGGGACACCTCCTTTTCTACAAAGCCAAATCCTAGGTAACTATCACCTTTTACCCATACAAAGCCTTCCTCATTGGGGTTTCGTCCTTTCTGTTTTATAATAAAATCGGATTTTTTGGAACGGATATATTGCATGGCCGCCTTTACTTTTTCATTATAATCGTAAGTGGTCTCCGTTCCCCTGCAGATTCCACCACAACTTTCAATACGATAGTGGGAGCAGGTAGCCACATGTTCCTGTAAATGGCAATATTTGGGGCACAGGCCAAAACTTTGGCATATATCCTCCAAATATGACCGGCAGACCGTAGTGCTATAGAATACCCGTAATGGACTGGGAACCTTGTTCAGAAGGTTAAAGGCCAGATGAAGAATTCCCCGCCTGTCCTCATAACAGAAGATACCATAGGGTCGAATGTTCCTTTTTTGGGCATGATTGTAGAACGGGTAATGTTTTTTGATCTCCGCGGACTCCATTAAAAGGGCCAAAAGATTGCTTCCCGAAAGTTCAAAATCGATATGATGGGTCTCGCGGCACATTTGCATCTCCTTGTTTGCCTTATCATAAAAGTGGCCCAACACCCTTTTTTTGATGTTGATGGCCTTCCCCACATAGATAACCTGCCCTTTGGCGTTCTTAAAGTAGTAAACGCCAGGTTTGGAGGGCAGCTTTTCAAAATCTTCACGTGGTAGGGATGGCGGCAGGGTGGCCTCTTGGGAGCGCGCATTAAGGAAGATCTCAAAAACTTTTTGCGCCCCTGGGGCACGAAGCAGCTTGTGAAAGAGCAATACGGTGGCATGGGCATCGCCCCGGGCCCGGTGCCTATCACTTAATGGGATGTCCAGGGCGGAACAAAGCTTGCCGAGGCTGTAGGAATGGTATCCTGGGAACAGCTTTCGGGACAGCCGCACCGTGCATAGCTTTTTGCGCACAAACTCAAGGCCAATTTCCTTGAATTCGTTTTTAAGCACATTATAATCAAAGTTTACGCTATGGGCCACAAAGATACAGCCCTCGGTAAAATCCAGGATTTCCTGGGCCAGGGAGGCAAAAGTGGGGGCGTTGCGGACCATTTGGTCGTCAATGCCCGTAAGTCCGGTAATAAAATGGGGAATTGGACATTCCGGATGGATCAGGGAGGTAAATTCGTCGACCAGCGTATGTCCATCAAACTTAAAAATACAGATCTCGGTCACCTTGTTCCCCTTAATCCCGTTTCCGGTGGTCTCTATGTCTACTATGGCGTACAAATGGTTTTTAAATCTTTTGAACAACTATTTCGGTTTAGTATGGCCCACCTTGCCTCTTTGTAGAACAAAAAAGATACAGGTTAGGGTTTCCCTCCTTCGGGGCTGTGAGTGGTCTTCAAGTAAAGGTAGCATAAAAACTCAAGACCAGTTTCTAGAATAGCTTCTTTCATCCGTAGAATAAAATTTGGGAAAAACACGCTTTGATTATGTAATTTTAGGCAAAATCCAATTATGGTCTTGATGCAATATTTTTCCAGAGGGGTGGCGGGCTCGGTCTTGTTCCTTTTTTTTATTTCGTGCAAAGAGGAACCTAAAACAGTTCCCGAGAAAGAACATTTCCCAAATATCGTTTATATCCTGGCAGATGATCTGGGGTATGGGGACATCCAGGCCTTTAATCCAGAAGGAAAGATTAAGACCCCGCATTTAAATCAATTAACCGCGGATGGCATGAAATTTACGGATGCCCACAGTCCCTCTGCCGTATGTACCCCTACCCGATATGGTGTGCTCACGGGAAGATATAGTTGGCGCAGTCCGCTAAAGAGAGGGGTGCTTACCGGAAAATCAAAGGCGTTGATTCCCAAGGAAAGGACTACTGTGGCGTCCTACCTAAAAAGGAATGGCTATCATACTGCTTTTATTGGCAAATGGCATTTGGGTTGGGACTGGGCGCTTAAGGATTCGGCCAATTTTGGCGGATCCGGTTGGGATGCCGGGCATTTTGAGGAATTGGACTTGGCCGGGTCGGTACACCATACCCCGAATGATCTGGGCTTTGATTATGCCTATGGGCATTCCGGTTCCCTGGATATGGCGCCTTACGTATATGTGGAAAATGGGAAAATAACCGCCCCGGTAGACACCATTACCGTGGATACCGGAAAATATACCTGGTGGAGGGAAGGTCCTACCGCCAGGGATTTTGTACATGAAGAGGTAACCCCCAATTTCTTTAAGAGATCGATGGACTTTATTAAGGACAGGGCGGCAAATCCCGATCCGTTTTTCCTATATCTGGCATTGCCCTCGCCCCACACGCCCATCTTGCCTACCAAGGAGTGGCTAGGCAAAAGCAACATAAACCCCTATTCTGATTTTATGATGATGATCGATGATTATGTAGGCCAACTGGTCGCCACCTTGGAATCCTCTGGGCTGGAGGAGAATACCATAATTATCTTTACCAGTGATAATGGTTGTTCCCCCCAGGCCGATTTTGAGATATTGGCTGGGAAGGGACACGATCCCAGCTATATCTATCGCGGGCATAAAGCCGATATTTTCGAGGGGGGCCATCGGGTGCCGTTTATTGTAAAATGGCCGGGACGGGTAAAGGCGGGGAGTGTTACGGACCGCACCGTTTGCCATACCGATCTGTTGGCGACCTGTGCCTCCTTAGTGGGTGGAGGTCTTAAGGATAATGAAGGAGAGGATAGCTTTTCGCTGATGCCATTGTTGTTACAATCCAAAGAGGAGGCCTATGCCCGGGAAGCCACTGTACACCATTCCGTAAACGGAAGTTTTGCCATACGTAAGGATCAATGGAAATTGATTTTTTGTCCCGGTTCCGGGGGATGGAGCGATCCTAAGCCTAATGCCAAGGGAATTGCGGATTTGCCGGTATTTCAGTTATATAATCTGGCCAATGACCCCGGTGAGGAAAACAATCTATTTAGTAAGCACCCTAAAAAAGTGGAAGAACTACAACAATTGATGCGCTCCTATATGGAAGAGGGGAGGAGTAGCCCCGGAACTTCGCAGGAGAATGCGCCAATGGATTTAAATGGAAAGCCTTGGAAACCCAAAAATTTGGAGGAGTTTATGGAGATTTCCTCACCTTGATGACAAATCAACAGTCTATGAAACGAATAGTTTGGAAGCTATTGCCGTTAGGGATATTACTGTGCCAGTTTTTGATAAGTTGCGAATCCGAAGAACTTCAAGAAACCCCGCCCAACATTGTATTGTTTTTAGTAGATGATATGGGCTGGCAGGATACATCGGTGCCCTTTTGGATCAAAAAAACCCCGTTCAATGACCGCTACCACACGCCCAATATGGAACGTTTGGCATTGGAGGGGATGAAATTTACACAGGCCTATGCCACCCCTGTATGTTCCCCAACACGAATCAGTTTAATGACAGGGATGAATGCCGCTCGACATCGGGTCACCAATTGGACTTTAAGGAAAGACTCCATCAAAGGTATGGAGAAAGTTCATCCGGATTTGAGTTTTCCGTGGTGGAACGTCAACGGATTGAGTCCGGTGGCGGGTGACACCCTTGCCGTACATGCCATGCCCCTGCCCCAGGCCCTACATGATGCGGGATACTTTACCATCCATGCGGGCAAGGCCCATTTTGGGGCTTTGGGTACCCCTGGTGAGAATCCCGTAAACCTTGGTTTTGATATCAATATTGCCGGCCATGCCGCAGGCGCCCCTGGAAGCTATTTGGGAATCGAGAACTATGGTAATGGAAAAGAGGGCAGGGAAGTCTGGGCGGTACCGGGATTGGACCGGTACCACGGTACGGAAACCCATCTTACCGAGGCTATTACTTTAGAAGCGCTAAAGGCTTTGGATTCCGTGGCCGTAACAAAGCGACCGTTCTTTCTCTATATGGCCCACTATGCGGTACATACCCCCATTATGGCAGATAAGCGTTTTTTGAACACATATTTGGAAAAAGGATTGGATTCTATTGAGGTCAAGTATGCTTCCATGGTACAAGGGATGGACAAAAGCTTAGGGGATATTATGGATTATCTGGAAATTAAGGGTTTGGAAGAAAATACGATAATCCTGTTTATGTCGGACAATGGCGGTTTAAGTGCGCATGCTCGCGGCGGGGAACCCCATACGCACAACGCGCCCTTATCCAGCGGAAAGGGATCTATGCATGAAGGTGGAATACGAGAACCCATGTTGGTCAAGTGGCCCGGGATGGCCAAGCCCGACAGTGAAACAGCGTATCAGGTCATTATTGAGGATTTTTACCCCACTATTTTGGAAATGGCGGGAATAGATAGTTTGAATACCGTACAGCCGATAGATGGGGAGAGTTTTGTAGAAGTATTATCGGGAGAAAGGGAATATTCGGGTGTGCGGCCCTTAATTTGGCACTATCCCAATGAATGGGGCCCAACAGGGCCCGGTGTAGGGGCCGCTAGTGCTGTGCGTAAGGGCGATTGGAAGTTTATCTATTTTCATGCGGACGGGCGTATGGAATTGTATAATTTAAAGGAAGATATCGGGGAAACTGAGAATTTGGTGGTTTCCCGGCCCGAAAAAGTAACGGAACTGGCCAAGGTGTTGTCCGATCATTTAAGGAACGTAAAAGCACAGATGCCCTCAAAAAAGGATACGGGAGAAAGAATATCTTTTCCGGATGAAGTTCTGAACGCAACGTTGAAGGAAGTAAACCAGGAGTAAACATATGTTCAACAAAAGTGATAAAAACCACCTCGGATATTGCATACATCAAATGAGGCATCTCCTAAAGATTATGATTCTTGTCTTTTCGCTAGGGGTCGGTTCATGCAACAGGCCCGTTCCTCCGGAACCCTTGGGCCCCGTGCCCTCTGAGCGCCAACTGGCTTGGCATGATTTGGAGTACTATGCATTTATCCACTTTAATATGAACACATTTACGGATATGGAATGGGGTACGGGCGGTGAATCCCCAGAGCAGTTCAATCCATCGGAATTGGATGTGGGGCAGTGGACCCGGGTCGCCAAGGAAGCCGGGATGAAAGGGATTATTATCACCGCCAAACATCATGATGGGTTCTGCCTGTGGCCCACAAAGACTACCGAGCATTCAGTAAAGAACTCCCCGTGGCGAAACGGTAAGGGCGATTTGCTCAAGGAACTCTCGGAATCCTGCAAGGCCAATGGGTTGAAGTTAGGCCTATATCTATCCCCATGGGACAGGAACCATACGGAATACGGTAGGCCGGGATATGTGAAGGTCTTTCATGAGCAATTACGGGAACTGCTTACTGGATATGGGGAGCTTTTCGAAGTTTGGTTCGATGGAGCCAACGGAGGTTCCGGCTACTATGGCGGTGCCAACGAAACCCGAAAAATAGATAACAAGACCTATTACCAGTGGGATAAGGTAGAGGCTATGGTGCGTGAACTACAGCCCCAAGCGGTGATTTTTAGCGATGCCGGGCCGGACATCCGGTGGGTAGGCAATGAGGAAGGTTGGGCCAATGAGACCAATTGGAGCATTATGCGCAGGGACGAGATTTATCCCGGATGGCCCCGATATGTTGAATTACGCTCCGGTCATGAAGACGGCACCCATTGGCTTCCTGCGGAAGCGGATGTTTCCATTCGGCCGGGTTGGTACTATCACCCTCGGGAGGACCATCAAGTAAAAAGTCTCCCCCATTTATTGGACATTTATTACAGTTCCGTGGGCCGAAATGCGGCCTTGTTGTTGAATCTCCCTGTGGACTATAGGGGATTGGTACATGAAAACGATGTGGCACAATTAAGGGCCTTGCGCCAACAATTGGATGCCGATTTTGCTACGGAATTGGCCAAGGGTCAGCATATTTCGGCCACCAATGAACGTGATGCCCATCCTACCTTTACTGCAGAAATGGCCACTGACGGGGATCCTCAAACCTATTGGGCCACGGATGAGGGGGTAGACCGGGCGTCCCTAACCCTAGCCTTTGATGCACCCACAGCCATAAATCGGGTGCTGCTCCAGGAGTATATTCCCTTGGGCCAGCGAGTACAACATTTTATCCTGGAAGCGGAAGTAGATGGTAAATGGCAGGAATTGGACGGCCAAACAACTATTGGCTACAAGCGCATACTTCGTTTTGATCGGGTAATGGCGACCCAACTGCGGCTTAATATTATGAAGGCCAAAGGCCCTTTGGCCCTATCCAACCTAGAGGTGTACAATGCCCCTACCTTGCTTATGGCCCCTGCTATAAAAAGGAACAAGGCCGGCTTGGTGACGCTTACGGTACCCGAGAAGGGAGTGGATCTATATTATACCGTAAACGGGGATATGCCAAACAGGGAATCTATGAGATACCAAGGCCCTTTTTCCCATGAAACACCGGTAACCCTTAAGGCCGTTGGTATAGACCCTCATACAGGGAAACAATCGGAAACCGCCGTAAAATTTCTGGATGTTCCCAAGACCAAGTGGCAAATTTTGTGGACTACCAGCGGTAATCTAGCAGAGACCCATGCCCTAATCGATGAAGATCCCCATACCTTTTGGGCCACCGACAAAGAGGTAAACGCCCCCCAGGAGGTCATCATAGATTTAGGGCAGTCGTTGGATCTTACTGGATTTACGTATTGGCCCACACAGGAAAGATATCCTTTTGGCATCATCACCCATTATACCTTTAGTGTTAGCAACAATGGCAAAAACTGGAGTAAAGTCGCTGAGGGCGAATTTGGGAACGTGGTCAACAATCGGGTGGAACAGCAGGTTCGCTTTAGACAGCGGGCGGCCCGATATATAAAACTTCAAGGAACCCAAGTACATGGAGATGATTTTACAGCCACCTTTGCGGAAGTTGGCGTACTTACGGTACCTTAGGAGGGAATGTCCATACTTTGGGTTTTAACTATAGGATTGGAATGGAAACAAACAATTTGGGCCTGTTTGGGGCTTTTTGATCAAAACCTGTTGACCAGCAAAAAGCATAAGAGCCTGTTTAGGATTGTATGATTGAATTTTTGTACAGCTCATTTTTGATGCAGAATTAGGTACGACATAGCGAGAGCTATGGGCGAGAAGGAGCGATGGATGGATAATAGCTGGGCTACTTGATGAAGTTTTAACGAAATTATGCGCAAAAAGGAGCATAGAAAAACAATTGGTACAATCCTAAACAGGCTCTAAGAAAATAATTGACTGATTCTTGGTCTTTTTTCAGGGTCTGTAGTTGTACTTTCCCTGTCAAATTTCACCCCGCCCTAGCTTTTCTTTTGCCCAACACAAAAAATCACCACCGAGGTTCTATATAAAATGGATTTTTTATCTTAACAAGGTAAACAGTTGGCGGTGCGGTTAATCGGGATCCTTTTTCTTATTTCAATTAAAGTTGGCGCACAACACCTTCAATTTGAGCCCTTGGATAAAACGGATGGTCTTTCTAGCAATTCCATTCTAAGCATACTCAAGGACAGTAAGGGGTTCATGTGGTTTGGCACTTTTGATGGGCTCAACAAATACGACGGGGCAAACATCACCGTGTACAAACACGATCCCCGCAAAAAAGGGAGCATAAGCAATAATAGGATCCAGGCCCTGTTCGAGGACTCAAAACAGAACATTTGGGTGGGTACTACCAGCGGGCTTAACCGCTATAACCCCAAAAAAGATGAATTTACCGTCTATTTGTATTCGGACACGATTCCCAACAGTGTTAGCCATCAAAACATTAAGGCCATCCACGAAGATGAAAATGGGTTTATTTGGATAGGTACCATAGGTGGTGGACTAAACCGGTACAATCCTAAGTCGGATTCCTTCAAGCGTTATCGTTTTCAAGAAAAAGATCCAAGTTCCATAGGACAGGATTATATTCTTGCCCTTTCCCAAACGGAGAAGGGCTTTTTATGGTTAGGTTTGGCAGGAAGAGGGATTGATTTAATGGACATTAAAAATGAAAAATTCTATCACCTCAAATACCAACAACAAGATCAGGACGGGAATTTTAAGAACAACGTGATACGGGATATGTGCCCGCTCAAGGGCAAAAAGCTGGCCGTGGGCACTTATGGCGGTTTTAATGTAATGAATCTTGATGGGGTCTCCATTAAAGAAGCGGACACCGTATCCAACCAAATCAATACGCTTTTCCAACATTTTGAGCATGGATCCGGCACTGGGGAATCTCAATTGTCCCATAGTTCCATCCATAGCGCTGTAGAGGATAAGCGCGGCAACTATTGGATAGCGACTTACGGTGGCGGGCTTAATATGTATACGCCAAGTACCGGAGAGTTCAAAAGCTATACAGCGTATCGTCACCAAGGTATTTCCAAGTCGTTCAATAGCATTTTTAATCTTTATTATGATGAAGATCAGCAGTTGTTATGGGTGGCTACGGCCGAGCAGGGGGTAATAAAAATGAACCTTTCCCCGAAACCTTTTAGGATGGAGGATACCGATTACGAACAAATTAATGCAATCGCAGAGGACGATACCTACTATTGGGAGGGCACATATGACCATGGTATCCTGAGAAGAAACAAAAGAACGGGGGAAAAGTTATGGATTCAAGAAAAAGAAAATGATGGGACCAGCCTTGCCAGCAATTACATCAACGATATGGAATGGGATGCAAAGGGAAATCTTTGGATTGCCACGGAGCATCAAGGAATTGACCTATTGCTGAAAGAAGACTTTGAAAGACCACGTTTTACGCACTTCAAATACGATAAAAAGGATACATTCTCCCTTAAGAATAACGCCGTTCAAGATCTTGAATCCCTCTCCGATTCGATCTTGCTGGCTGTTTCGGCCTATGGGGTAAGTTTCGTAAACACGGTAAACCATCAAGTGACCCGTTGGAACAAATCAATGTCGGATACCTTGGATATTGGAAAATCAATTCTTGGCAAAGCTTTATTGATGACCAATGGAGAATTGCTGATCGGAGGTAGGGAACAACTCTTTTCGTTAAGATCAGAACAGCCGTTTCCAAGGAAATACAACATCAAGAGTTTTGCCTACAACATTTCCGATAGCACTTCCATTAGTGATAATACCGTAAATGACATGATCCAGGACCAGCAAGGCCGAGTCTGGATAGGAACGGATAGAGGCCTTAATGAATACCTATCGGACGAAGGAAAGTTTATACAATATCCAGAAGTTTGGGAAAGCAGGATCATGAGCCTGCTTTCCGACAAAAATGGGATTCTTTGGTTGGGCACGGAATCCGGCATTCTAAGGTACGACCCAAATTCCGGGGGGCATCATCTATTTGAAGTGCAAAGAGAGGGTTTGGTCTTGGAGATGGCCAAAGATTCCAAAAAAGCCCTAAAAAACGGAAAATTTAGTTTTGGGATAGGCAACGGCAATGTCTCCTTTTATCCGGATAGCATCCAAATAGACCGCAGTGTGCCTAAGGTTCAATTTACCGATTTAAAAATTTTTGGCGAAGGCTATGTCATAGGGGACCAATTCAAGGAAATATCCAACAATAGAACCTATCTGGAAGAACATGTTAACCACACGGATGAAGTAAGCCTGGATTATGAAGATAAACTTTTTACCATACACTTTGCCGCCCTTGATTATAGGAATCCGCAAAAAAATGAATATCGGTATCGCCTTTTGGGCTGGGACGATCAATGGGTAAAGTCAGGGAAAATAGGTAAGGCCCAATTTACGAACCTTGATCCCGGCGAATACACATTCCAGGTCATTTCTGCCAATGCAGATGGCATTTGGAGCAAAATTCCCAAGGAAATGTCCATTGCCATAGTCCCTCCTTGGTGGATGTCCTCATGGTTTAGGGTAATCCTTGCTATAGTTTCCTTGATATTATTGGGCATTCCCTTTTATCTCCGCATCCAAAAGTTAAAAAAGGATCAGTTGGCGCAACAACAGATCATTGAAGCGATAGCGGATACCCAAGAAGAGGAGCGCCAACGGATTTCAAGGGATCTGCATGATAGTGTGGGAGGGCAATTAGTGGGCGTAAAACAACAATTGACCGGACTGTTGGAGAAAGCACCGGAAGTTAAAACTGCCATTTCGGTATTGGACGAGACGTATGACGAGGTCCGCCGTATATCCCATAACATGACTCCAGGAACCCTGATGAAGTTTGGATTGGCCGCGGGAATAGAGAGTATTGCCACCATGGCGCGTTCAGAAGAGACTAACATAAATACCTTTTTTCATGGGATAGAAGGTCATTTTAGCAAGGATTATGAAACCAACGTATTCCGGATAGTACAAGAACTTTTGCAAAATGCCATGAAACATGCGGAGCCATCCAACATCAATATAGGCCTGACCAAGCGCCAAAAGGAACTTAGCATAATGGTACAAGATGATGGAATAGGGTTTGATTCAGATAATTTATCCCAAAATGGGGGCAATGGACTTAGGAACGTGAGGTACAGGGTAGAAAAATTGATGGGGACCTTGTTCATTGACAGTTCTCCGGAAGTGGGGACCCAGGTAAATATTGAGCTTCCAATAACGTAGATGCATGATACGAATCGTAATTGCCGATGATCATAAGATTGTAACCGACGGGTTAAGGTTGCTCATGCAAAAGGAGTTGGACGCAGATGTTATTGGTGTCGCCGAAAATGGGTTACGGGCCTTTGATATGGTAATGCGCTTACAACCGGACTTATTGTTAACGGATTTGGAAATGGACGGCCTGGACGGCCTGGAATTGGTGAAAAAGATCCGCGAAACAAATTCGGCAACAAGAATTATGGTCCTGTCCATGCACAATGACCTGCATTATGTGAACAAGGTACTGCGCGAAGGGGCAAACGGATATCTGCACAAAAATGCGGATGCTTCGATTTTAATTGAAGGAATCAAACGGCTAATTGACGGAAATCAATATATCGACCCCAAAATTTCAAAAAAGATGCTGGAGAGCTACCTTAAGGGCGAAAACGCTACGGATAGCCGCAAATACAACCTCACCAAACGTGAACTAGAGATCATTAAGCTCTTGTCCCAAGGCCATAATAGCAAAAAAATTGGCGAACTACTTCATATTAGCCATCATACGATAGACTCCCATCGAAAAAACATTCATGTAAAGTTGGGCGTTAAAAGTACGCCTGAGCTGATTCGTTTGGCCATGGAACAACAACTGATTTCCAAATAGTACCCAGCGTTCTTTGTAAACGAAGGATTTTTCTCATGTCCATACCCCATTTATGGGATTTAAAAAACCACCTATTTATGGGAATAAGGTAGGTTAGCTATCTATTATTTTCGGAAAAGAGCGGTACCTTTTAATACAATACAAAATGGGGAGGAATATAAGACTTATTGGTTTAATACTATTTGCGACTTTTTTGATACGTTGCGATTGTGAGGATGATGCTGACCGAGATCTGGAAACAGCAAGTATTACATGTTTAACTAGTGATCTAGAGAATAGATCTAACATAGAGTTATTTGTCGATCCGGGGGATGCCTTATCCATAGATTTATTGGTCCAACCAATGAACACTACACGGGACGTCACTTTTTCCCTTGAAGATCCGTCCAATTCAACCCTCCCCATTGATGAAAATCTGATAAAAACGTATTCTTTTGACCCAAACCCGCTGGCCATTGAAACAGCATCTAACTTTGTTAAACTTAATATCATAGTTGGGGATGGCCCCACTCCTGGAAGCGTATTGGAATATAAGATCAAGGGCAAGGACATAGGAGGGGTCGAGTGTAGCGTGAACCTGAAATTGACCGTAAATGAACCGGATCCCTGCACCGATTTTACTTTGGACGTATCCCCGCCCAATTCCTCGTTGGAAGTTGGCGCACCGGGTAGTGTTAGTATTGTTTCCACAATTTTACCGGGATTTGCCGGCACCGTTGATCTATCCTTGCAATTGGAGGATATCGATGGAACCCCGACCGAGGTGATCGGACAAGATTTGATCGATCAGAATATTTTGATGGAATTCCTATTTACGCCCCCGGCCTTGAACAATGACCTTACGGGGAGTATGTTGAATTTTACCGTGGGCGAAGCGGCCATGCCAAATTCAGTGTACACCTTTAACGTGGTAGGAACGGATGCGGATAGCGGCACTTTGCTATGCAGTGAAACTTTTACCGTAAATACGGCGTCCTGCCCCTTGGAGGAATGTGCCGAAGGTTCTTTCTTGGTTTTGGGGGGATCCTGTATTGCCGAAGCGGATGCGATCCATCCGGGCAACCTGTTGGAAAACCCGGGCTTTGTGACCGATGCCTTCGGAACTAATTTTCCCAACGTCGCAGGTGGCTGGAGCGGTGACGGGGTAACACAGGTAATGACGGAGAATGGCATTAACCCGCCAGAAGGCGATCACATGCTACGATTTGATTTTGCCGACTTAAATGCCAGTTCCGCGCTATCAGGATCCGAAATAGCGCAGCTATATGTACTTTCGGAAAACCTAAAGGATAGGATCGACAACGGTGGAGAGAGCATTACCATTAGGCAGGAGGTTTTTTTCAATCGGGTTGCGGGGGATGCAAATACGGATACGGAATTTATTGTACTGATCATTGCGTTTGATGGGCCAACTACCGATTTTGCGGAGGATTATCTAAATCGCGCGGATCTAAACCTTGTTCGCGCCTCTTCCACAGTCAGTTCCGATGCCTGCACCAACACTTGGGAAAGGCTGGGGGCACAGATCGTGATTCCCCAAGGAACCAACTATATAGGCGTGGTTCTGGTAGCTACGGAAGATGTGGAAAATGATACCACGGGTACCGAATTTGATGGGCATTATGTAGATGCCGCTTCCTTGTTTATCGTGGAGTAGTTTTCCTTCTTTTCTGGCCGCGCTCGAAGCATCGGAGGAGCTATACGGCTCCATTGTAGCCTATCCATACAAGTTTTGAGCCCCTACGACTATAAAAGGCCCTCTTTCACTTCTCAATCTGCTCAAGGCTTAAGGGCTTTTATTTCCAACTTTTCGGACACCTGTGAGTGGCCTGCGGTATTCTTTCAAATCTGTGGACTATTCCAATACTTCAGGGAACAGGGACCTGGGGTAACATAAGGAGCGTATACTCCACATTGTACTAAAAAACAATTGTAGAATTTGAAAACGAAATGTATGACCAAAAAACCGCGACATAACTCTTAACCAATGGTCTACCTTTTTTGGCGAGTCCATTTGACCAAAAAGGAACCCGTGAAACCCACTAGAATGACTTTTTCAGGCCGAGACCTCTGAGGTCATGTATTAGGATACCTGCCGGTCCGATTCCAATGAGAGGTTGGCAAAGGAATTTTTTGTTTGAATCTAGTAATAGATTGTGCTTAGAGGAAATATTTGGATATTGACTTTCAGAAATACCTTAGGCAGAAGGCCAATTTTAGGTGTCATTACAATCAAAAAGGGTATATTGAGAACCCAGAAAATAGAAGCTCCTGTATGAATACGTTCAGTG
>JBCBSN010000107.1:0-13774 GCA_039819225.1 Bacteroidota bacterium
GTCTCTCGGAATTTTAGATATCCTCAAGAAGCCTACGATAATCTAGATACAGGTATGGTATTTATTGTTTTTAGTGTTGATGGGAATGGCAATATTACTAATCTAACAACGCATACGGAGGGCAATCCAATACCAAGTCTTGAAGATGAGGCGAAAAGATTATTCTCATCGTTACCTCATATGCAACCAGGGGAAACCTCTGGAAAACCAGTGGAGACTAGATTCTCTATGCAAATGAACTTTAAACTATATGGAAGATAATCTAAAAGGATTCAATCGATGAAACAACTAACAAAAGCAGAAGAGGAAGTAATGCAGCAACTCTGGAAATTGCGAAAATGCAATGTGGCGGCTATTATCAAAGAACTTCCGAAACCCAAACCGGCCTATAATACAGTCTCTACCATTGTCCGCATATTGGAGGATAAAGGCTTTGTGGCCCATGAGCAGGAGGGTAGGGGGTATTTGTACTTTCCTTTGGTGGAAAAGGCCGATTACAGCAACCAGAGCATCACCAAATTGGTGGATGGCTATTTTCAAGGATCCTTTAAAAGCATGGTCTCTTTTTTTGTAAAGAAGAACGATATGAGCTTATCCGAACTGGAATCGATTTTAAAGGAAATAAAAAAAGATAAGAAGAGATGAACAGCGTCTTTCATCTTGACTCTAACTTCTAGTAGTCCGCTATGGCGGACGGTCTAGAATCTCACGTCTAACATCTAAAATATGATACAATATGTCTTAGAGTGTATCGCCTTTCAGTTGGCATTCCTCCTTATTTACGATCTTTTTTTGAAGCGCGAAACTTTTTTCCAATGGAACCGGGTGTATCTCCTGGGAACTTACGTGCTTTCCCTGGTACTGCCAACGATACGGATTGAGGCCTTTACCACCCAGGTTCCCCAGACTTTTAAGGGGTATCCCGAATATTTATGGAGCCTTGGGGAAACCGTGTTTACCGTTACGCCCCAAGAGTCTATTACTACTTGGGCATGGGAATATATCCTTTGGGGGTTGGGAATGATCCTTGCAGCTTTACTATTCGGATATAAATTATATGGGATTTATCGGTTAAGGCAGCAAGGTCAAATTCGGTATTTTAAGGAATTCACCCGTATTGTGTTGCCCAACAGCACTGTGGTCTTCTCTTTTTTTAGGTCGATTTTTTTGGGAGATACCATTTTGAAAGAGGAGCATCAGAGCATTATTAGGCATGAACTGGTCCATATTCGTCAAAGGCACTCCTACGATCTCCTATTCTTTGAGTTAATGCGCGTTGTAACTTGGTTCAATCCGCTAGTTTACCTGTATCAGAATAGGGTTTCCGAATTGCACGAGTTCATTGCCGATGACAATACCGTAAAAACCCATAAAAAGGAGCACTATCAACAACTGTTGGCGCAGGTGTTCCAGACCCAAAGAATTTCATTCATCAATCAATTTTTTAAAAAATCATTAATCAAAAAACGAATAGTCATGTTGCAAAAATCAAAATCCGGCAAATGGTGGAAGCTAAAGTATTTGGCCTTGGTACCTGTGGTTATGGGGATATTGTTCTATACCTCATGTGAGGATGAAACAATTTCAGAAGTAAACCAAGTAGATAAAGGGGAGGTAATTCTAGTGGAGGATGTGGCGAATCTCACGGAAAATGAGGAACAACTTGTTTTTCCTCACCTTATGAAATTGTCTTTCAGTGAAGAGGACTGGAAGTTGACCATAAGGGACAAAAACAATTCGGTGTATTTTTCAAAGCCGGAAAGAGAAGATTCTTTTATCTCTGGTCCTATGGGGATTCCCATTAAAGCCCAAATGCGAATAGAATCCAGTATTTTGGATGAAGATTTACGTTTCTTTAAAAGGAAGATTAAGGCATTGGAAGGAATGGTGCCCTTTGTAGAGGTAGATGAGGTTCCCGTGTTTCCGGGTTGCGAGGACGATTCAGACCCAAGGGCCTGTTTCAACAAAATGATGCAAAAGCATATAAGTACCCATTTTAGATATCCCCAAGAGGCCCAAAGGCAAGGGGTAGAGGGAAGGGTTAGTGTTTTGCTTACCATAGGCGAGGAAGGGAACATAACTAACATACGCAAAAGAGGCCCACATTTCCTTTTGGAGGACGAAGCGGTACGGATTATGGAAAAACTGCCCAAAATGACACCTGGGAAATCCAAAGGAAAATATGTAGCCGTGGCCTATTCAATTCCCATTGCCTTTAGATTGGAGCAGGGCGGATTTAACCCTGTTTCCCAGGATGCCGATGATGTAAGGCTACAACAGGAACAGTTGAATAATATGCCAGAAGGTGTACAATTTGCGTATGATAATGCAGTATCCTTTATGTATGCTGAAAAAGTTCCCATATTTCCCGGCTGTGAGGAAGAGGTAGACCCTAGAACCTGTTTCCTAAAAAAAGTGCAGCAACATATATCCAAAAATTTTAAATATCCTAAAAAGGCCCAAGAAATGGGGATTCAAGGAAGGGTCAATGTTCTTTTCCTGATAGATGCCAATGGCCATATCAAGAATATCGCCAAAAGAGGACCCGACAAAACCTTGGAAGATGAGGCAGAACGTATTATAGCACTATTACCAAGAATGCAACCAGGGAATCACAATGGTAAAGAGGTTGCTGTGGCTTTTCACACACCTATCGCATTTGTATTAAATTAGGGCTTAGGTAGACGTTTGTTCCATTTTTAAGATTTTTTGGAAAACTGAAGCCCTATCATTGCCTTATGGGGACTAGTGCATTGAACGGCTTACGGAAGAAATCCGATCCCCTAGCGACTAGAAAGGGAAAAAGTCGTAATTTCCATGACACAAATGGTGGGTATGCGGCATCTTTGGATTCTATTGGTTTTCAGTATGTTGTTTTCCTGTGACCTTTGGGTGTCCAAGGAAAAAAAGACCCGGGACTTGGTAAACCGCGAAATGCGGGCCATGGATTGGAATGATGTGGATGCTTACCCCTTGTTTGAAACCTGTGATGAGGGAGCTCCCAAAACGGAACAACGGGAATGTTTTGAACAGGAACTCCTTTCGCAATTTTCCAAAACCCTCAAAAGGTTCGAGTTTGTGTTTGATTCCGACGTAAATCCCACGGTAACCGTGGATTTTCTAGTGGATCAAACCGGAAAAATTGAGGTCTTGGCGATTGAACGGGATGTGCGAATTGCGAATCAGATGCCGGAGTTTGACGGGTTGGTACGCCGAAGCCTAAAAAATATGCCACCCTTGGCCCCTGCCCTAAAAAGAGGCATTCCGGTAAATGCGAAATTCCGATTGCCCATTTTGTTAAACAAGAACTGATGGTTTACAAGTTCAAGTGTCAAGTTCAAGCTCAAAAGGTTTAGGAGTTTAGAGGTTTATGAGTTTATATCTTTCTATCCCTAAGCCGCCTGGGCCTAACAAATGGCACTTCGTACTTCTAACCTCGTATTTCGTATTTCAAAATTCAAGTTCAAAAGTTTATGAGTTTAGAAGTTTATTAGTTTATGGATTTAGTCTTGCTCCCATTCTGTTAAGGCTAAATATTTCAAACTCCGTAATTCGTACCTCGTATTTCTAATTTCGTACCTTCAAACACTGAACACTGAACACTGAACACTGAACACTGAATACCGAACCTTGTCCAACGAAAAAATCATATTAGGCATAGACCCCGGTACCACGATTATGGGCTTTGGGGTGATCAAGGTAGTGGATAAAAAGATGGAATTCGTTCAGATGAACGAACTGCAGCTTAAAAAGTACGGGGACCATTATGTGAAGCTGAAACATATCTTTGAGCGTACCTTGGAGCTGATCGATACCCATTATCCCGATGAAATTGCCATTGAGGCCCCATTTTATAGCAAGAATGTACAGAGTATGCTAAAATTGGGACGTGCTCAAGGCGTGGCCATGGCCGCCGGGCTTTCCCGTCAGATACCTATTACGGAATACCTTCCCAAGAAAATCAAGATGGCCATTACGGGAAATGGGAACGCCAGTAAGGAGCAGGTGGCCAAAATGTTGCAAAGTACACTTAAATTAAAGTCATTGCCCCAAAATTTGGATAGTACGGACGGTCTCGCCGCCGCGGTATGCCATTTTTATAATGAAGGAAGGGTAGAAATCGGCAAAAGGTATTCAGGGTGGGAGAGCTTTGTTAAGAGCAACGTGGATAGGGTTAAAAGGTGAAAGGGAATCAGTAGACAGTGGTCAGTTGTTAGGGTAACAGGCGGAAGATAAAATTCAATTATGAAGTTTGATGAGCTTTTGGCATATCGTAAGTCTTTTGACCTGTCTATGGGAATTTTTGAAATAACCAAGTCCTTTCCGAAAGAGGAACGCTATGCCTTGACCTATCAGATTCGACGGTCTTCTCGGAGTGTTTCGGCCAATATTACGGAAGCCTATGCAAAAAGAAGATACCCAAAACATTTTATAAGCAAATTAACCGATAGCGACGGAGAGAACTTGGAAACCCAAAATTGGTCGAAGTACGCCTTGGCCTGTGGTTATATTCAAAATCAATTTTATGAAAGTTTGATGGAAGAAAGTTATGAAGTTGGGAAGTTACTGTATTACATGATAAGCAATCCCGGTAAATTCGGTTCCAAGTGATGGAATGTTACCATGTATATCCGGTATTGAGCAGTTATCGGGGTTTGTCCACCTGCCCCCTGCCCCCTGCAAACCGTCTACTGATTACTGTTCACTACTTACTGTTCACTGCTTACTATTTACTGCTCACTATTTACTACGTACTGCTTACTAAAAAATGAGCGGCATCTATATCCATATCCCCTTCTGCAAGCAGGCCTGTCATTATTGCGATTTTCACTTTTCTACCAACCTAAAGAAAAAGGAGGCGATGATCCAAGCCTTGGTAAAAGAAATCGAACTTCGAAAAGGGGAGTTTGACCATGAAATTATAGAGACTGTTTACTTTGGAGGAGGTACCCCATCTATATTGCAAATTCGGGAACTCCAGGAAATCCTAAATGCCATATATTCCCATTATACCGTGGCAAAGGACGCGGAAATTACCTTGGAAGCCAATCCGGACGATCTGGTTGCGGATTCCCGTTCCCTGAGCGGAGCCGAAGGGAACGGTATTATCGGGACAAAGCTAAAGCACTATAAGGAAATAGGCATTAACCGTTTAAGCATTGGCATACAGTCTTTTTTCGAGGAAGACTTGAGGCTAATAAATCGCGCTCATTCTTCGGAACAGGCCAAAGACTGTCTCTCAAGGGCAACAGCGTATTTTGACAACCTATCGGTAGACCTTATTTACGGTATCCCGGGCTTGTCCCATAAACGTTGGAGGGAGAATATAGCCAAGGCTCTATCCTATGGAATTCCGCATATCTCCAGCTATGCCTTAACCGTGGAGCCCAAAACGGCCTTGGCCTATATGATCAAAACAGGGAAGATGGCAGATGTGGACGACAATCAGGCCCAAGAGCAATTCCATATCCTTTTGGAGGCTTTGGAAGAAAAGGGTTTTGTAAACTATGAAATCTCCAATTTTGGAAAACCTGGCCGTTTTTCCCGGAATAACACTGCCTATTGGCGGCAGAAGAAGTACATAGGTATTGGGCCCTCGGCACATTCCTATGATGGGAGGCGTAGAAGTTGGAACGTGAACAACAACAGCACGTACATAAAGGCTTTGGAACGGAGGGAGTTGCCAATGGAAACCGAAACGCTCTCAACCACCGATCGGTACAACGAATACATAATGACCGGTCTTCGTACCATGTGGGGGGTTTCCCTTACCAAAGTAAGGACCGAATATGGCACCAACTATGGAACCTATTTGGAGGAACATGCACAAGGGCATATTAAGGAAAAATTGCTATACCTGGATGGGGATCGGTTACTGACCACAAGAAAGGGCAAGTTTTTTGCGGATGGGATTGCGGCCCATCTTTTTATGTTAAATTTAGAATGAAACAACTTCAATAAATGATCACAACAATACTGTATAACGGCATAACGTATCAGGTGGATTTTTCCAGGCCCTTGGATATTTCCATGCCATTACGGGGCGATTCCCGTAACGTTGGTGCTTGGTACTTGGACCATCCTACAATAGAGCCCCATAAAGAGCGCGATTTTATTGCAAAGGTATCCGAAGGAGCCTCCATCAACTTTAATAGTATTTGGTTCAATCCACATGCGCACGGGACGCACACGGAATGCCTGGGCCATATTACGGAAGACTTCCATTCTGTGAACAAGGCTTTAAAGAGCTACTTCTTTGCTGCGGAACTAATAACCATTGCCCCTGAAAAGCGCGGGACCGACTTTGTAATATCCAAAAGACAACTTCAATATGTATTGGGGGAGGGCCAACGGCAGGCCGTAATTATTAGGACGCTGCCCAACACCCGGGCCAAGCTATCGCGGCAGTATTCCCATACCAATCCGCCCTATCTTTTAGAGGAGGCCGCCCAATTCCTATGCACTATAGGGGTGCAGCACTTGCTTATAGATCTTCCCTCGGTAGATAAGGAAAAGGACAACGGTGCGCTTTTGGCGCACAGGGCCTTTTGGGATCTGGGGGGAGAGCCCAGAAAACAGGCCACAATAACGGAATTTATCTATGTGGCCAATACCATTGCGGATGGCAAATACTTTTTAAACTTACAGGTGGCTCCCTTTGAGAACGATGCTGCCCCGAGCCGGCCGGTATTGTTTAAGGCCAAAGAGGTGTAAGGCGTAAAGAGCAAATCCCAACTTCTTCCATTTTTATTTCGCGTTTCCAATTTCATGCCTCCAGCTTGGTTTCAAGTTTTATGTTTGAGCTTCAAAACCACACATCTTCAAATTCCCAAATTGCTACATTTTTACATGGACTCATTTTCAAATCAAATTCACTTCTTATATTTATCCCATGGATGGCATTTTAGCAATATTCCTGGGCCTTATTTTAGGCGCTGTTCTTACTTACTGGATTTATACCCGTTTTGGAATCAAAAAGAAAAAGGAAACCACGCAAATGCAATCTGCCGTACTGCTGGACAAGATCAGAAGTGTTTGCAAGCTGGTTTCGGTAGAGGGCGAATTCGCCGAAATCTATACCTACGAGAACGTTAAGGAACGTTTTATGAGCTTGGTGAGCAGCAGGAAGAAAGCGCTATTGGTCATCAATGCCAAGGCCCAGATCGGGTACGATCTTAAAAAAGTGGAAATCTTCTCGGACATGGAACAGAAAAAGATCATTCTAAAGCATTTCCCTCAACCGGAAATACTTTCCATAGAGCCGGATATCCAGTTCTATGACATCAAGAGCGGAATGTTCAATCATTTTTCCCCGGAGGACATTACCACCCTGAACAAGGAGGCCAAGGAACATATACGATCTAAGATACCGGATAGCAATCTTATGGAAACCGCTAGGAGGGAGGCCTTGCAGGCGGTACTCCTTATCGAAAAAATAGTGGAGACCATAGGTTGGAAGTTGGATTATTCGGCATTGGAAATTTCGGAAAACCAGAAAAACCTATTGGAAGAATGAAATATGTTACTAGTATAATTGTATGTTTAATGATAACAGCTTTTGGCCATGCGCAAACCCAAGACGATATGAAGAAGTTTGACTCCCATTTTGCCCATACGGTATATTTTTGGTTAAAACATCCGGATAACGAAGAGGACAGGAATGCCTTTACGCGCTCTTTGCAGAAGTTCTTGGATAATTCACAATTTGCCAAGACCAACTTTATAGGAGTTCCACCAAAGGCAAGTCGGGAGGTGGTAGACGGCTCGTTCACCTTTTCCCTGATCGTTACCTTTGAATCGGCCGAGGCCCAACAGCGGTATCAGGAAGAACCAGCCCATACATTGTTCGTAGAGGAATCCAGCCATTTATGGGAAAAGGTTATCGTTTACGATTCGCGGGGGATGAATTAAAAGCTCCTACCCTCAAATGAGGGGAGATGTCCGACTAAGGAGGACGCAGGGGTTCGATCAACCAAATCATATTAAAAAATGAACATCGAAGAATTCAGGGATTACTGCTTATCCAAAAAGGGAGTTGCCGAAGGATTGCCCTTTGGTCCGGATGCCTTGGTATTTAAGGTTATGGACAAGATGTTCGCTACTTTGGGCTTGGTGCGTACACCGCCTCAGGCCAATCTAAAATGCGATCCGGAACGGGCCTTGGCCCTCAGGGAGGAATACGGCGGTACTATTATCCCGGGTTATCATATGAGCAAGGTGCATTGGAACACCCTTTTTTTAGAAAGCTTGCCACCAAAGCTTATTATGGAACTTATCGACCATTCCTATGATTTGGTGGTGGCAAAACTGCCCAAAAAACTAAAAACGGAGCTGGAGGGTTTGTGAGGAACTGATCAGTTTAGATTCTGAAAATTTAAAGTATGCCGTATGTCTTCTACAAGACTCGATCAAATTGTACACGATTTAGAATCGTGCTTTGATGGCCGTCCCTGGTATGGCGATTCCGTGATGAAAAAGCTGAATGGTGTTCCATGGCAGAAGGTGAATGAAACCGTATATGGTGAAAAATCCATAGCCGTGCTGGTGCAACATATCATCAATTGGAGGGTATTTGTGCTCAAAAAATTACAGGGCGATGTCGAATACGATTTAATCATCGATGGCCCTAACGACTGGTCCCCTATTCATATTGCAGATCAAAAGGGTTGGGAGGACTTGCTGAACCGGCTTCGCGGTACTCAGCATTCTATTTTGGAACTGCTTTCCAAGAATACGGATGCCCTTTTGGACAAAAACGTGCCGGGCAAGGCGTATACCTTTGGAGATGTATTACCGAGCTTGACGCAACACGACATTTATCATCTAGGGCAGATTGCCATGTTGAACACCCTGTAGGGCAACCAGGGAATGCATATCTTTGGCCGCATGCCAAATTCCTCTCAATTTTACCGAAGTAGTTTAGAAAGGCATAGAGCCGATTTGGAAGCGCTAAAAAAAAGGCTATGGGTTTCCAGTGTGCTGCGATTGGTGGTCTTTGGGATGGCCATTCTTGGAATTTATGTCTTTTTCGGAAATCTAAGGTTGATCTTGGCCTTGGTACTGTTGGCCATGGTGGTTTTCCTTTTTTTGGTATCACGTCATACGGACCTTAAATATGAACGGGATAGGGTATTGGCCCTGGTCAAGATCAATAAAACGGAATTACGGGTGCTGGATCGCAATTTTGATGATTTACCAGAAGGCAATGAATTCAAGGACTCCTCACATTTTTACAGCCAGGATGTCGATTTGTTCGGAAAAGGCTCCTTCTACCAGTATTGTAATCGTACGGCCTTGCGGCAGGGAAGTGAAAAACTGGCCGAGCTTTTCGCGGAAAACAGTATTGAACATATCACGGAGAAACAGGAAGGTATAAAAGAGCTTTCTCAAAAGGTGGCATGGCGACAGAATTTTTCGGCCATTGCGTCTTTGGTAAGAACAGAGCTATCCCATACCGCAGTAATCCAATGGATCGGCAAATACAAGCCCTTTGTGCCCAAATTCATGGAAAGGCTGTCCGTGATTTTCACAGCCGTTTCCGTTGCACTTTGGGTGTTATATTTTTTGGATGGCATTTCGGGATGGTGGGTTACAGGATGGTTTTTTCTGGGCCTCGGTATTAGCTTAAGGTACCTGAAGTCCATGAATCGTATGTCCGGGCATGCTTCTAAAATATTGGGCACCTTCCAACAGTACCAGAAGTTGATCCTACAATTAGAGGAACAGGAGTTCCAATCGGAATGGCTGGCGGGTCAAAGGAAAAATGTGGTGAACAACACCAACAAGGCCTCCCAAACCCTCAAACGCTTTGCTAAATTGTTGGGTACCCTGGATCAGCGCAACAATATAATCATAGGTATTGCGGCCAACGGATTTTTCCTGCGAGACCTTTGGTTGGCCCGCCGTATTGAAAAATGGATTTTGGAACATGGGCCAAAGGTTGGGTGTTGGTTTAATACCATTGCCTTTTTTGATGCCCACAACAGTTTGGGAAACTTTGCCTTTAATCATCCAACCTATACGTTTCCAACACTTACAGAAGAAAGCATTGTGCTCAAAACACAGGATGCGGGCCACCCCTTGTTGTCCCCGGAGAAGTGTATTGCGAACGACTTGGTCATTAAGAACGAGCAGTTCTTAATTATTACAGGAGCCAACATGGCCGGCAAAAGTACATTTTTGCGGACAGTTTCCCTTCAAATCCTGATGGCGAACATGGGCCTTCCTATTTGTGCATCACATGCCCTATATTCACCAATTAAATTGATTACCAGTATGCGCACCGCGGATTCTTTGTCGGACGATTCGTCTTACTTCTTTTCCGAATTGAAGCGGTTGAAATTTATTGTGGATGAAATGGAAAATGATCGTTATTTCATTGTTCTGGATGAAATTTTAAAGGGGACCAACAGCAAGGACAAGGCCAGGGGAAGTCGCGAATTTGTTGAAAGGTTGGTGGCATCCAAATCCACAGGGCTAATTGCCACTCATGATTTAAGTTTATGTGCGGTTTCCGATGTCTTGTCCCAAGTGCAGAACTATTATTTTGATGCTCAAATAATTGATGGGGAATTGTTTTTTGATTACAAATTCAAAAAAGGTATTTGCCAGAACATGAACGCTTCTTTTCTGTTAAGGAAGATGGGGATTGTTGAATAGATTTCAGATTTTAGACGTGAGAAATCAGATTTTGGAATTACGAAATACGATGTTTGAAATATGTAGTATTAACAGAATAGCTGCAAGACTAACCCCTAAGCCTATAAACTCATAAACTTCTAAACCCCTAAACTTTTTGAGTTTGAACGTAACACTTGAACTTGAATTTCAACAATGGATTCACTCACACAAATAGTCCTCGGCGCCTCGGTAGGAGAGGCGGTATTGGGTAAAAAAGTCGGTAACAAAGCCATGCTCTGGGGAGCTGTGGCCGGGACTATTCCAGACTTGGATGTTTTGTGCCGCTATGTGGTAGATACGGTAACCGCCATAGAATGGCATAGAGGGCTTAGCCATTCCATCTTTTTTTCCATCTTGGCGGCCCCAATTTTGGGGTGGGTGGTCTGGAAGTTGAATAAGAAGGAAGAAGCTTCCCGAAAAAACTGGTCGCTACTCATGTTCTGGGGGCTGTTTACCCATCCTTTGTTGGATGCTTTCACTACCTGGGGCACACAGTTGTTCTGGCCCTTTAAAACAAGGTTGGCCTTCCAGAGCATTTTTGTCATCGACCCGCTCTATACCCTACCGTTCCTAGTGTTCCTTATTTTGGCAATGTTCCAAAAAAGGACCTCGTCCAAGCGGAGGAGGTATAACCGATTAGGGCTTATTCTGAGTAGTTCATACCTAATGCTTACCCTAATATTAAAGGGAGTGGCCCATAGCAAGTTTTTGAAAAGTTTGGATGAACAAGAAATTGCGTATACGGATATCGATTCTAGGCCCACTCCTTTCAATTCCATTCTTTGGGCGGCCAATGTAGATACTCCTAATGCGTATTTGGTAGGGTCTTATTCCTTTTTCGATTCCCAAGAGGTTCGGTTTTCTCCTTACCGCAAAAACCACGAGTTATTGGGAGAATTAAAGGACGAAGACAAGGTTCGGCGGCTCATTGCTATTACGGAAGATTGGTATACCGTTTCCAAACAAGCAGGGGATATTTTCCTTAATGACCTTCGCTTTGGTCCCTTAGGATTTGATACCGATGCTCCCAAATTCGCGTTCACATACCAATTATTACAAGGAGAGAAGGGCGTCCAGGTCAAGGAAGTTCCCAATTCCAAGGAGGATGCCAAAAAAATGCTTCCCATGCTCTGGAATAGGATATGGGGCAATTGAGGACATTTTTAACTACCTTGAAGTTCTAAAATTAGGTAAGATGATACGGAATTTCCTCAGGGTGGTTTTTTTGTTTGGGGTGTTCTCTTGTTCGGAAAACAAGGAGGAGCCCCCTTTGGATAGCTATGGACAATGGCATACGGTAACCTTATCTTTTATAGGGCCGCAGACTTCCGAATTGGCATCGGTCAATCCGTTTTTGGATTATCGTTTAGAGGTAGAGTTTAAAAATGATAGTGCGCAATATTCCGTTCGCGGATTTTATGCTGCAGATGGCGATGCCGCCGAAACCGGAGCTGACTCAGGCAATGTGTGGCAAGTACGGTTTAGCCCGGATAAGCTTGGAAAATGGAGCTACAGCGCGAAGATGGTCCAAGGCGATAGCATCGCCATAAAAGACCGGGAAGCAGGTATTTCGGTGGAATTGGCTAATGCACATGGTGCCTTTGAGGTTGTCCCGTCGGACAAAACCCTACCTGATTTTAGGGCAAGTGGCCGATTGGGCATTTCCGAGGGCTACTTTCAATTCCAGGATTCCGGAAGGTATTGGATCAAAGGAGGTGCGGACAGTCCGGAAAATCTATTGGCTTATGAAGACTTTGACGGCACCTACCGCATCCAACCCGCTCAAAGGGAGGGAGAAGCCAAGACCAATGATACCTTGCATGCCTATGGGCCCCATATCAGGGACTGGAACGAAGGGGATCCCATTTGGCGAAATGGCAAGGGCAAGGGCCTGATCGGGGCATTGAACTATTTGGCCTCCAAGGGGATGAATGTCGTTTACTTTTTAACAAACAATATCAATGGAGATGGTAAGGACGTTTGGCCCTACATATCCCCGGATGATTTTACCCGTTTTGACGTAAGCAAGCTCGACCAATGGGAAATCGTCTTTCGGCATATGCACGCCAAGGGCATTCTTTTACACATGGTATTGCAGGAGACCGAAAACGAAACCCTATTGGACGAGGGGAATACAGGGCCTATGCGTAAGCTGTACCTTCAAGAAATGGTAGCGCGCTTTGGACATCATTTGGGATTGAAGTTCAACTTGGGAGAGGAGAACGGTCCAGCGGATTTTACACCAATAGCCCAAAGCGATGCGCAACGCAAGGCAATGACCAGTTTTCTGACCAATATAGATCCCTACGACCATCCAATCCTTTTGCATACCCATTCCCATGAACCGGCTAGGGCCAATGTGCTGGATTCCATTTTGGGTTTTAGCCCTTTGGACGGGCTATCCCTACAGGTTGATAAAAGGGAAGAGGCCGCAGGGGTAGTAGCGGAATGGAAACTGAAATCTAAGGAAGCGGGCCATAAATGGCTGATCACCATGGATGAGATCGGGATGTGGCACACGGGGGCGCGTTCCGATTCTTTGGATGGCAACCACGATTCCCTTAGACGATTTGTGCTGTGGGGAACCTTGCTTTCCGGTGCGGCCGGGGTAGAGTGGTATTTTGGGGCCAACAATCGCTACCATGACCTAAATACCGAGGATTGGCGTTCCCGTGACCGGTTATGGGAGATTACAAAGCACGCGATGGACTTTTTTGAGGAGCATCTTCCCTATTGGGAAATGCTCCCGGAACACGATCTGGTCAATTCAAAGGAGGCCTATTGTTTCCAAAAGTCGGGGGAAGTCTATGCCATTTATCTCCCGGATTCCAAAAGGTATTCCATAGATTTGTCCGAGGTTCAGGGTGATTTCAATGTCCATTGGTACGACCCCTTGGAAGGAGGTCCCTTCCAAAGAGGCTCTATTACAACTTTAAAAGGTGTTGAAAATACGGCTTTGGGTATCCCACCTAAAAAAGGACAGGATTGGGTGGTTTTGTTAAAAAGAAAAAAGTAATGTCCGCTGAGGGATGCTAGAACGTTGCACTACCAGAGATAAGACATAAGTCTCCCTTATCAATTTGTAAAAAAGGGG
>JBCBSN010000108.1:0-13745 GCA_039819225.1 Bacteroidota bacterium
ATTCAAGCAATCAGGGGAGAAAGAATGTAAATAAACTTTGTCATGATCAATAAATACCTATTCTTCGTCATTGGTCTGCTCTTATTACAGGGAGCAGAAGTGTTCCATTTATCCTTTGATGTTCTTGAGAAAAACAATGACAATCATCTACATGAATACAAAGATGGTTCGATCAGATTTACAATAGGCAAGGAAGCCAGTTTTTTACATAATCCGGTCAAACATGATTGTATTGTTCTTTCTGAGGATAATAATTTTACGAAAGAAATATCTTCATATGAAGATTTCAGAAGGAAATGTGCCGAAATAACGGCATCGGATTACTCTGATAGTTTAGTCGTTATTAGGTCTCATAGGGATTATTTCTACAAGATATTTCTGTATAAAAGAGAGAAAGACCGTATTCTTAAATACGAGGTGGAATGGCTGGAAGTACTGTTGGATTGAGGTAGTACGAACGGATAAACAGTTTAAAAATATTAAATCCAAGAACCATGATAGGCTTTGCTGGGGGATGGTGTCTCTCACCGTTTCCCCATTTGGAAATTACAAAGATCTATTCTTGGAAATAGAAAAATTCCTTTTAAACAAATACAAAGACTCTAAATTTCTTCCATTTGAACTCGAACTTTTAAGGTCAAAGTCTTTTCAGGTACCTCACTCCAACAGTAATAATTGTTCTTTATGTGATGCTTTTTTTCAAAATCGACGAAATATACCGAAAAAACAAAAATCCTCGGGAACATTTGCTATGGTCTTCCTTAGGAATGTCGCCCTATTGGTCTTTTTTATGGTATTGAATTCCCAAGTGAACCATGCCCAAAATTCCACGGATGTTGAATTGCCCAAAATCGAAAAGGGGCTTGGATGGAATTTTAAGGACAAAAAGGGGGACATCCACATTTCCATTACCAAAAATCACGAGCTGTACATCAATGGCTCAAGGATGCGATATTGGGACAATATCGTCACCGAGATTATGAGAATCGACAGGAGCGAAAACCCTATTCAGATATTTTTGTCCAAAGTAATGTTCCATGTCGATTTGAATACCAAGTACCGCTTTGTGGACAGGGTGAAGGAAGAAATAGGCCGAACAAAGAAAAAATGGTCTTTAGAAAGGATAAAAACCAGGAAGCATGAATTTGACTCAGTTTACCTAAAGGAAATAATTATGCCTCAAGTATTCAAAGAAATTAAACCCAATCATTCTGAAGAAGTCAAAAAAAGGTCTCCAAGGCCCTATATAGCAGTGATTCCGCTAGTATTAAAAACATGCTCTCAGAATACACATCGACCAATATAACTTTACTTCCGGGTCAAAAGTACAAGTACCGCAATGAAATTAGAACCTTACAAGATACTTCCGCTCTTTTAAGCGCACTCCTTTCCTATGATGTCATTTTTGTTAGATTCGATTTCGATTTCGATTTCGATTTTGGGAGCTACGTCACTTTTCTCGAAAAACGAAGGGAACTCATGTTATCTGCCAGAAAGGAAGGGGCGCGATCAGGAGGTTTTATAGAGATTTCTTACGGCTTGGAAAAACAACTTGAAAAATGGAACTTACACCTATTGAAACCTAATTAATATGGATCAGGTGCATTTTATTTAGCACTTTTTCGCGGGTGTTGGGATTTAGGAATTTTGCCTGTAACCGGGTAATCCGGAACTGCTTTTCCGTAAACTTCCGATCCCAGTCAAAATCCAGTTCCCGTAACTGCTGTAATTCGGCATCGGTCACGTACAACCAAAAATCAGTTGTGTTTCTTATTTTTTCCAAGGAGGTAATCTTTAGCGGTGCCCCATTGTAAAAGTCCAAGGTCCAGGTGTGCCTATCGGAAAGTTTGTAGATGTTATCCTTGGGCACTTTATTGTCCCGAACAACGGCAGCCATGGAAGATCCCGCCTGGTACTCCAAAAGGGAAGGGTAAAAATGAGCATTGAGAACGCTGTTCAGTAAAAAGGAACTTAATACGGAAATGGTGATCAACCTAAAATAGTAGGCCTCTCTTTTCAACACATAGACCACCATGGGAAGGGCCACTAGCAAGACCGGGGCGTATTGAAAGGCGTGCCGGAACTTAAAGACATATAGGCATAGTAATGTGGTGGCGATAAAGACCAGCCCCAGCACGGCATACTGTATCCCCAACATAACCTTGATGACCTTTCTTTTTTTGTACCGATACAAACTATGAATATAGGAAGCGGTCAAAACGGAAAAAAGAGGTATGGTAATGTTCAAGTAATGCGGCAGTTTAAATTGGGCAAAACTGATGACGAAGAAAATCAGGGCAATGCCTCCCAAAGTCAACAATTCGTAATTGGACCTGTAGGCGAACCTAAGTTTTACAAAAGCCCGCGCTCTGATCCAAAATGCGGCCAATCCCAGGATGGTCCAGGGAAGGAATACCCATAAAAACGTATGGAAAAAGAAAAAATAGTCGCTGCTATTCTTGCCCATGCCCGATCCACTTAGGCGCTCAAAGCTTTGCTCCCAAAAAATAAAATAGATGCCGCTACGATTGCCCCGCCTGCGGATAATCTTTTCCGGATGAAGATCAAATTGATGATAATAGGCATAAAGCATAGGTGCGATGGCCAACCCAAACACCAGAAGTCCTACCAATACCCGCCAATTGATCAAAACCTGCCATTTCCGGGAATACCCCAAATGACAAAGCAAGGGCAAGCTAATGACCAAAAGGGCTATCTGCCCCTTTGTGGAAAAAGCGATGCCGGCACCCAAGGCCCCAAGGATCATATGAATCAAGGACCGCTTTTCTACGTAACTGGCCAATTGCCAAATCGAAAAGATTGCAAAGCCCGTGAGGACGGCATCGGTACGTACATCGATTACAGAGAGGACTATGGTCTGGGCCGACAAAAAAATCAAAGCGGCCAATTTGCCCACATTCCGGGTATAGAGCAATGTGCCTAGACCATAACAGCTATAGGCCGCAAGGAAGGTAGCCAGTAGCCCCGGAATGCGATAGGCCCAATCATATATCCCAAAAACCTTAAAGGAGAGGGCGGCCAGCCAAAAATGCATGTGGGGCTTGTCCAAATACTCCTGTGGACCCTTAAAAAGGCTCAGAAAGTCATTTTCTTGGACCATTCGCATGGCCATGACCGCAAATTGGGCCGAATCATTTTCAAAAAGAATGGAAAACATCCCAATACCATAGACCAGCGCGATTAGGAAAAGTAATAACCAATACCTACGGTCCGATATCATAGGGAGAATTTGTGCTGTGCAAATATAGATAACTTTGCCACCAACCAACTTAGGAACAGCCCTATGGCCAAGCCCGAAAATACGTCCAAAGGAAAATGCACGCCAATATAAATACGGCTATAGGCCACTAAAAGGGCCCAGGGCACCAATAAAAAACCGATATACCTGAAACGAACCCACAAAAAGTAGGTCAAAAACGCAGCTATCGCCATATGATTGGCCGCGTGAGCCGAAAAATACCCGAATTTCCCCCCGCAAGAAGCCTTTACCAATCGCATAAGGGAACGGGTTTCCAGATCATGACAGGGTCGTAACCGTTGCACCCCATATTTAAAAAAATTCGTGAGTTGATCGGTAAGTAAAATAAGAAGGGCCGCAGCGACCAGAATAAGCAAAGTACGCCGCCAACCCCATTGTTTATATAACAGGACCAGAAGCAAAGCGTACAAGGGAATCCAATGCAGTTTGTTGGTCATAAAAAGCCAAAATCCGTCCCAATGCTCCGTTCCCAAATTGTTCAGGAACAAGAAAAGCTCCTTATCGTATGCTAAAAACTGTTCCCACATTTTTGCTCGACAATCGAGTTTTAATTGCTCCGAGGCTTAGCTCGAAATCAAAATTATTTCCTAATCTATGCCGCATGGGCCTTCCTCCAAAGTAGGCTACTCCTCGTAGCGGGATACTTCCCTATCGTAAAAATCGGTAGCCTGTTGTATAAGGTTTTGTGCTTCTTCCTCCAGTTCCTTTTCATCCTCCTTGGAAAACTCCTCCAGCCATTCTACGGCATCATTTTCCAGATTAATGATAAATCGCGGATATTCGGTATGCACCACATACACAGCGGACGGAAAATCCGTATTATCGCCCAATAAGAATTTTGGTAGTTCCATGATTTAAATACAAATTCAAATGTCAAATACAAACACAACTTCAAATCCCAAATCACCAAACTGAGGGTTTACCAACTAAAAGTGTTGCAGTCCAGTTTCCCATCGGAGCTTATTCCGTAATCAGTCGCTTGGTCAGATAATCGAACCGAATATACAACATAATGGCGGACGCCGTTAATCCCGTAAGCAGCCCTATCCAGATCCCAACGCTCTTCAAATCGGTATATAGCCCAAGGTAATAACATATGGGAAAACCGATCAGCCAATAGGCCACAAAGGTGATCCAAGTAGGAATCTTCACATCTTGAAGCCCGCGCAGTGCCCCAAGCACCACCACCTGTATCCCATCGGATATTTGAAAGAAGGCGGAAACCAAAAGCAGTTGTGCGGCCAGGGCGATTACCTCGGTGTTGTCCGCCATGTTTATGATATCGTCCTCGTCGACATATAAGGTGGGAAACCAATAGCGCCCCAAAAGGAACAAAAGTGCAAAGACAATTTCTAGCAGCAATGTCAATAAAAAAACGGATCGGGCTATGCGCCTTAGGTTCCCATAATTCTCCAATCCTTTTTGGATTCCTACCCGTATGGTAGCGGCTACACCCAATCCCATACCGAACATAAAGGTCATGCTACTCAAGTTAAGGGCTATCTGGTTGGCCGCCTGGGCATTTTTCCCCAAAACCCCACTGAGCCAAATGGCCACTGTAAATATGGCCACCTCAAAAAACATCTGCAGGGCCGAGGGGAAACCCAGATTGACGATTTTCCGTATCACGCTTTTCTCTATCAGCGAAAAATTGAACCCGGTAACGTATTCCCGAATGCTCTTCCGATTCCGCAACAGAACCCAGATAAAACCCAACATGATAAAACGGGAAATCAAAGTCCCCAAAGCCGCTCCCACAATACCTAATTTGGGAAATCCAAAGGCTCCGAAAATCAATAAATAATTGAGGACAACATTTACTACATTGGCCAAGACCGTAGCATACATGGGGTATTTGGTCAAGGAAAGCCCATCGGAAAACTGCTTAAAGGCCTGGAAGGTTATGAGTGGTATCAAGGAAAACGCCACTAGATCCAAATAAGGAATGGCCAATTCCACCACCTCCGGGGGTTGATCCATAGCATACATCAAGGGCTTGCTGAGCAGTATAATCCCAAAAAGGGCGATTCCCAGAAAGGTACATAGCACCAGCCCATGCTTTAGGGCGCTTTTGCCATTGGTTTTGTTCCCCGCCCCTTCCGCTTCGGCCACCAGAGGGGTTATGGCCGTTGAAAAACCGATTCCCAAGGACATGGCAATAAACACAAAACTATTGCCCAGGGATACGGCCGCCAGCTCGGCCGTTCCCAGTTGGCCCACCATAACATTGTCCGCAAAGGCGACAAGGGTATGTCCCAACATACCCAATATTACGGGATACGCCAGCTTGGCGTTGTAACGAAATTCTCGGGTGTACTGCCGTAAAGACACAACTGGGATTTTAGGGGGCCAAAGATAGGAAGTTCCTCATAGGTAGGCGTTAAAACTTTAAGGGACAAAATGTATTCATTAGGGCTACACGTGTCCGTTAAAAAGACAAAAGACCGCTTACTTCGGCAGGCTCAGCACAGGTCGCTTCAAAACCAAAGACGTAAGACTTTTTTAACTTACTCTATTTTACCTTTTTATGCCAATCAAGGGTTGGGTCAATTTCTTTAAAATCAAGTGTAAAATCTCGGTGTAACTCTGCGTATTTCCTTTGTACAACTCCGTGTCATAACCCTTTACCTGTTGTTATACAAAGCTCACAGAGAAATAAAGAGATCCAGTCCTCTAAACCAATCTGGGTAGCAATGGGATTACTTTTATTTTTTCTTGATAAAAAAGGAACAAAGAATCAAGATAGAGCCCATATTTCTTCACTTTTAACCCCTGATATTATTCCCCTTCTTAAAGATGCCATGACCAAACTTGGATTAAAAAAGGGCAGTACGCTATTCAAACGCTTCGGCCAATATTTCCTTCATCACGGGATAATCTTCGTCCAAATCCCTATATTTTTTACGTTCTTCCAAAAGTGCTTTTTTCATATCGGCGATAATACTGGCGTACTTTTCTTCACCAATCGCATTATGAAGTTCCTTGGAATCTTCTTCCAGGTCGTAGAATTCCCATTGTGGTGGGGTAGTCTCTTTGGAAGTTCCCCTCATCTCCAAATCCTGCCCGTAGAACAGGGCCAATTTGTACCGATGGTTACGTATGCCAAAATGGGCCGGCCGATAGGGATGGTGCAGCCAATAGCGATAATACATTTGCTGTCTCCAGTCTTCAGGGGGATTTCCTTCCAATATCCCCCTAAAACTCCGTCCTTGCATGTACTCTGGTTGGGGAACTCCCGCATAATCCGCCATTAAGGCCGCAAAATCGATATTTAGGATAATATCGTCTATGCGCTGGCCTCCCTTTATCTTTTTCGGATATCGGATTACAAAAGGCATACGTAGGGATTCCTCGTAAATAAGCCTTTTATCAAAAAAACCATGTTCCCCCAAAAAGTAGCCCTGATCCGCCGTATAGACTACTATGGTATTGTCCGCAATGCCCTCCTTTTCAAGATAATCCAACAATTTTCCAATGTTATCGTCTATGGCCGCCCCACAACGCATAAAGTCCTTAACAAACTTTTGATAGATTTTTTCCCGCCGTTGCACACTGTCCAGACCCTCTAGGGGGTAAGGCAATCCGGGATAGTCCGTCCAAAATTTATCCGGGTTCTTGGTAGCCTCTTCCCATCTGGCGGCCAATCGTTCCAAAATCTGTCCTCCGAAGGTACGGCCCGTGGTCTCCGGGCCAGAATCCAAAAGGGATTCCGGTTCGGGAATCTCCATATCTTCATATAAGGAGGCATGCCGATCCGGATAATGAAAAGGTTCATGGGTGGCCTTAAAATTGCAGAACATCAGAAATGGCTTTTCGGGATTCCGTTTTTCCAAATGTGCAATGGTCAAATCGGCGATAACATCGGTGGAGAATCCCTCGTACGTCTTTCCGGCGCTCCCATCATATCCGTCCTTCCAATTTTCCTTTTCCTTCAGTACGGGATTCCAATAGACCCCTTGACCGGGAAGCACATTAAAATAATCAAAACCTTCCGGCTGCTCCACTAGATGCCATTTTCCGATAACCGCCGTTTCATAACCTGCTTTGGAAAGTGTCTTGGCAATATTGGGATGCCCTTTGGGCAAAGGTTCACTAAGGGTATATACTTGGTTTAAGTGGCTGTACTGCCCCGTAAGAATACTGCCCCTACTGGGCGAACAGATGGAGTTCGTGCAAAAGGCATTGTTGAGCACTGCACCTTCACGGGCCATCCGTTTAAGGTTATCGTTCTTTACATAATCCGCCAAAATACCGCCATAAAGGCCCCAGGCCTGGGAGGTATGATCATCCGAAAGGATAAAAAGGATATTGGGGCGTTCTCCTTCCGCTTCCGTCTCCTCTGCTGTTTTCTTTTTTGAATCGCAACCCCAGATTAGGATAACGGAAAGAAGTAATAAAACACGTTGGTTCAATCTGTACATTTTTGTTTGAATTGATTATACTTTATATATGGATGCACGATAAATTTCACTTTGATAAGACCTGTCAGGTTTCCAAAACCTGACAGGTCTAGCTCCGTAGTCGAATCTTACTTTGGCTTTGAACATCATTTGATAACAGGTAGTGAAATTTTGTTGCACACCTTAATATAGGGTTGCAAGTGGTTTCCTTTCATTTTTCCCTGATGAAAAACCCTTCGACTTCGCTCAGGATAAACCAAGACAAATAGAGCTAAAAAGAGTACCGTACTTTATACTATACATTTTTGGCCTCTTCCCAAAAAGCATCCATTTCGTCCAGGCTCATTTCCTTTAGTGACCTTCCGGTTTCCTTAGCCTTGCGTTCCAGGTATTGAAAGCGTTTTATAAACTTTTTATTGGTACGCTCCAGGGCATTCTCCGGATTCACCTTTAAAAATCGGGCATAATTGATCATGGAAAAAAGCACATCGCCAAATTCGGATTCAATCTTATCCTTATCGGCATGGGCCACCTCTTGCTGTAATTCCCCCAATTCTTCCTGGACCTTTTGGAAAACCTGTTCCGGCATTTCCCAATCAAAACCTACCCCGGCTACCTTGTCCTGGATGCGATTGGCTTTTACCAGTGCGGGAAGACTACGGGGCACGCCCTCCAAGACACTCTTTTTGCCTTCGCCCAACTTTATGTTCTCCCAATTCTGTTTTACCTCTTCTTCATTGGCTACATTGACATCCCCATAGATATGCGGATGCCTTCGTATCAATTTTTCGCAGATATCATGACATACATCGGCAATATCAAAATCCCGCGTCTCGGAACCGATTCGGGCATAAAAAACGATGTGCAACAACAAATCGCCGAGTTCTTTTTTCACTTCCTCCAGATCATCGTCCAAAATGGCATCCCCCAACTCGTAGGTCTCCTCAATGGTAAGATGCCTAAGGCTCTGCATCGTTTGCTTTTTATCCCATGGACACTGCTCCCGTAATTCGTCCATAATGGTCAATAAACGGTCAAAGGCCTTTAATTGGGCTTCCCTGGAGTGCATAACACGATTTTTCGCAAAAGTACAAAGTCCCCAGCTTTCCCGATATGGAAATTTTAAAGTATTTTAGGGATTCCCGAACCCTAACTATGACCAACAAAAGAAGATGCCGCTTTATTGCCAATATGCTTGTTTGCCTATTGTGCCTGGGCTGTGGTTCGGAACCGGAGCCAGAATTCCTTTTAAGGGCCAGTCATTTGACCAATGAGCATCATACCTGGTTCAAGGCGTTTGAATACTTTTCGGAAATCCTGGAAGAACGGTCCAATGGAAGGATCGTTCTCCAAAACTATCATTCCGAACAATTGGCCAAGGAGATCGAGGCCATTCGCATGATCCAGGCTGGGGTCATCGATATGACGGTTACCGGGTCTACCCTGAATAATTGGATCGAGATCATGGCCTTTTGCGAACTACCCTTTCTGCTGCGGGACTCCACGGATATGAAAAAACTGATCCAAGGCCCCATTGGAAAGCGCATGGAACGTGAAATGCGGGAAAGAACCGGGTTTAGGGCGATCGGTTACTTTCAACGCGGGCCACGGCACCTAACTACCAACAGGCCTATATCCCATCCGGACGATCTTAAGGGGCTTATCATCAGGGTACCCAATGTACCTTCTTTTGTAACGGCCTGGCAAGCCTTGGGTGCCAAACCCACGCCCATGTCCTTCTCCGAGGTGTTCACTTCACTGCAACAGGGAACCATAGAGGCCCAGGAAAACCCTTTTGCCATGATCAAGGCCGCCGGCTTTTCGGAGGTTCAGGAGTACATCAACCTTACCTCACATGTAATCAGCTGGACCTATCCTGTTATCGGCGAAAAACAGTTCCAGGCCTTTCCGGATGATCTAAAGGCCATTTTTTTGGAGGCCGCCAAGGATATGCAGGACTATGAGCGCCAACTCTTCCTGGAAAACGAGAAAAAGGTACAGGATCAACTTAAGGACCAAGGGATGCAATTTGTAAACGTAGATACCCAAAGTTTTGCGGAAAAATGTCGCCCGGCCCTATTTAAAAGCCTTTCCCCTGAAATGCAAAAAGTGTATACAGACATTGTGAATTCCCTGGAATGAAACCCTCAGAGCGGGGTTTTTAAGGTAAGGTAAATACATCAACAAAAGGAAATGTTTAAAAACCGATCCGTTAGGTTAAATTTAAACCTGTGAAACGCTTAAGAAAACGTTTGGCCCTATTTCTAAAGTATGGTACCCTTGCCAGTACTTTGGGACTCATAACGGCTACCCTTATCCAAATCTATGCGCGATTCTATATGGAAAATGCCCCGTCCTGGACTGAGGAAGCAGCGCGATTTTTCTTTATCTATGCGATGGCATTTGGTGCAGGCCTGGCCATGAAGGACAACTATTATGTTCAATTTGATGTGCTTTTTAACCGCTTCACAAAAAAGACCCGGCTTTGGATCAACAGGATCGTGCTGCTCCTTACACTGTTCCTATTCCTCCTGCTGGCCCTTTACGGGTTCCATTTTGTAATCCAAGGCCTGCCGGAACACTCCCCAAGCCTTGGAGTACCTATGTCCATCGCTTTTAGCAGTATGGTGGTTATGGGACTATCCGTGAGTTATTTTGCAGGGCTGCAGTTGCTAAAAACCTTTAAAAAACCGAACAATTGATATGATCTGGGCCCTGCTCTTGGTATTTGTCATCTGTTTGCTCCTAAGGGTGCCCATAGCCTTTGCCTTGGGACTTTCCTGCCTGGGCTACCTGTTTTGGAAAGGCATCCCCTTGATCGTAGTGCCCATGAAAATGTATTCCGGCATCGATGTCTTTGTCCTTTTGAGCATTCCTGGATTTATTCTGGCCGGGAATCTTATGAACCATGGCGGACTTACGGCCAAAATCATTGCCTTTTGCAATCATCTCATGGGGCATATCCGTGGCGGACTGGCCCTGGCCAATATTGGGGCCTCCATGTTGTTTGCCGGTATCTCCGGAACTGCGGTATCGGATACCGCCAGCATTGGCTCCGTAATGATCCCTGCCATGAAGAAAGAGGGCTATGGGACAGGCTTTTCATGCGCCATTACCGCGGCATCCTCTACGGTCGGTCCCATAATACCGCCCAGCGTTCCCATGATCATCGCCGCTACCCTAAGCGGCCTTTCCGTTGGACGTTTGTTCCTTGCCGGTGCCATCCCTGGCTTTCTTTTGGGCTTTGGGCTTATGGGAATTACCTACTATATTTCGGTAAAAAGAAAATATCCCAAACATCCAAAAAGTAGTTTGGGACAGATTGCCAGAGGCTTCCTGGATACCTTCTGGTCCCTTTTAATGACCTTTATCATCCTCTTTGGAATTATAGGCGGGGTATTTACCCCTACCGAGGCCTCCATTGTGGCCGTTATCTATGCCCTGATCATAGGGATGTTCGTATACCGAAAATTGAGCTTTAAAAACATCCTGGTCATTGTATTGGATTCCATGAAGACATCGGCTTCTTTGATGGTACTGGTGGGCTTTGCCAATCTTTTTGGTTGGATATTGATCACGGAGCAGCTACCTCAGCTCATTTCAACGGAAATCATGGCGTTTTCCCACAACAAATACGTAGTGCTTTTGTTGATTAATGTCCTGCTGATCTTTGTGGGCACCTTTATGGAGACCATTGCGGCCCTTTTGGTCCTTTTCCCCATTTTGCTCAAAGTGGCCTTGGCCGTAGAGGTAGACCCCATACACTTTGCGGTTATTGCCCTTTTGAACCTTATCATAGGGCTTACCACTCCCCCACTGGGCATTTGCCTTTTTGTATCCTCTAGCATCGGGAAGGTCTCCATTGGTACGGTAAGCCGGGAAGGAGCCCCCTTTTTGGCGGTGAGTCTTATCGTTTTGATCTTGGTCACCTTGTTTCCACAACTATCGCTTTATCTGCCGGGTATCTTTATGGATTGAGGTCATTGTAGACCTAGGACCGCTTCACTTTTAGAAGTAGAACCTGTTTACATTTTATCCCTAGGGGCCTCCCTCTGCTGCCACATGCTTCTTTCTATTCCGTAACAAACACATTTTTCATACTCCGGATATTCTCTTAGTTTCGGGTGGTTAAATTCCCCCATTTTTTCCATTCCGATTTTTTTCATTACGTTTTCCGATCTGTAATTCTTCTCGGTACAAGTTGAAATTACTTTATTCAAATCCAGTTCGTTAAACGCAAAATCAAGGTATTTTTTTGCTCCTTCGGTGGCAAATCCCTTTCCCCAGGCACTTTTTTTTAGTCGCCAGCCCACATCCACGGCCGGGGTGAAACGCGTTTTGTAATCTTGAAACGCCAAACCTATAAATCCAATGAATTCCCCGCTTTCCAAGATTTCGGTTGCAAAATAGGTATATCCGTTTTTTATATAGTGCTGTTTTAGCCGATCCATAAGTTCCGCCGTTTCTTTTTCGGTCAAGGGTTTTGGAAAATGTTCCATGACTTCCAAATCCGAATTAATCCTGGCGAATTCGGGCAAGTCGATACCCCTCCAATTGCGGAATCCGAGTCTTTCAGATCTAAAAATATAGGCCTCTTTCAATTTTCAGCGTGATTTTGCCAAATAGGTGGCGTTGTCCCATATGACCATTAGTTACGGGTTAAAATGCGTAATCTCCCGGTTTGACGATTTATGTATACGCCGTAGCGGATTGTACTTAACTATTTTTTGGATTGCAATATACTTTAATCAAATAAAAAAGCGGTTCGAGCACATACCTTAGACCGCTAGTGTTTATAGACTATGTTGTGCGTAATACTTCAATTTTTCGTCAGCCATTTTGCAAAGAACGAATGGATAAACGGCATTATTAAGAATAACATGAGCAAGACCAAAACAAATGAAATTAGCATCATATCCGCCCATTTTGGAAGTCCCAATTGTAAAGTTAAAAGCACTTGGCTCAATAACAAGATCATTGGGTAAACTGCCGACCAAACCAGCAGAAACAATTTCCATTTGTTGGGCGGTTTTGGTTTAGATGGCGCCTCCATTTACCTTAATGTTTTGTCCTGTAATCCAACTAGCTTCATCACTTGCCAAAAAAGCAATGGTGTCCACCACCTCTTCAATGGTGCCTATACGTTTCATTGCGGACATATTCGCCACGCTATCCTTTAGCTCTTGTGGTCTTGTGGCAAATTCCGGGGTATCGGTAGCACCGGGCGAAACCACGTTCACGGTAATGTTTTTATGACCTATTTCCTTTGAAAACACCCGACTTATTTGCTCTACCGCACCTTTTGTACCATCGTACAGACCATATTTTGGGAAAAATAAAAAGGTAGTGTGCGATGATAAATTGATGATGCGCCCCCCATCGCTCATTAATGTGGCGCAGAACTGTTGTGCGAAAAAAATCGATTTTACGTTCACATTGAACATTGCGTCAAACTCTTGCTCGGTTACTTCCGCAATGGGCTTTAGAACGGGCATCACCGCATTATTTACCAAAATATCCAGCGAACCGAAGGTTTCGATCGCTTTGGCGAACATGGCTTTAAGTTGGTCCACTTTGCTTACATCTGCCTTGAAAGCTATAGCTTTTCCGCCATTTTCTTCAATGATTTTGATGCTGTTCGTGGTGCTAGCCATTTGGTCGTCCGAATAATAATTGATCACCACATTGGCACCATTTTTTCCAAAAAATTCGGCTACTGCCTTCCCGATGCCTGTTGCCGCTCCGGTTACAATGACATTTTTGCTTTTAAATCCCATAGCCTTAAACGATCGGGTTGCCACTTGCCGTTTTCTCGGGAACATCGGTAGTAATATCCCAATGCTCTACAATTTTGCCCCCTTCTACTCTAAAAATATCAACAACGGCCATTCCTGAGCTTTCCGGGCTGGGTTTTGCCAAACTGTGCACCACTACCATATTGTCTTCAGCAACGGTTCTTTTTACTTCCCAAGTACCATTGGGCATCAAATTGTTGAACAAATGCGGGAGAAAGCTTCGTAAAGCATCCAATTTATTCAGCACAATCCGCATTTAGAAGATGGATT
>JBCBSN010000109.1:0-13576 GCA_039819225.1 Bacteroidota bacterium
TTTGATATGTATCCTTGGCAAGACATTGAACTACCAGAAGTTGTTGCCAATGATATTGATGATATTCCCCCAATGGGAAGGCCCAGGATAATGAATTCTTCCAATCTCATAGGAGAATATAAAGATAATCAGAAGAGGATGTGGGCGGGGTATTACGCCACTGTGACTTTCATGGACGATCAGGTGGGGCGCATTCTTGACGAATTGGAGCGCTTGGGCTTGCGGGAAAGTACCGCGATTGTGTTTTTAAGTGACCATGGGTATCATCTTGGGGAACACACTTTTTGGCTAAAGTCAAATCTGCACGAGGATATCACCCGGGTACCATTGATTATTTCAATACCTGGAATGAAAACAGGAAAAACGGACGCCTTTGCCGAATTATTGGATATCTACCCCACACTTGCAGATTTGGTAGGGATATCAATTCCCGAAACTGTGCAAGGAGCGAGTTTGGTCCCTGTACTCCAAGATCTTAATAGCAGCGTAAAATCAGGAGCCATTTCAATTGTTGGAGGTAATAAAGGGGTTGCCTTACGTGAAGCCAATTATGCCTACATGAGTTACAAAGATGGCTCGGAAGAACTCTATGATATGAAGAGGGATCCCCTTCAATTCGCAAATCTGGTGGACAATCCGAAGTATGAAAAGGAACTACAACAGATACGAAGCAAACTTCATCTAAGGATTCAGCAGGAGGAATTGCAATTCGGTGAAACAAAAAACCATAGATAGCACCATGCGGTTAACAAAGAATCATAGACAAACGGTCTCGGCAGTCAATTTATTGGTATTCCTAGTTATCCCAATCACCCTTTGCCAATATGGGTATGGTCAAAAAGGGCATAAAAAAGCGGAGAGGACAAGACCAAATATCATTCTGATCATGGCGGATGATATGGGAATTGAATGCTTAAGTTCCAACGGATCTACTTCCTACAAAACCCCTGTACTGGATAAAGTGGCAGAGCAGGGAGTTCGGTTTACAAATGGCTATTCCCAACCGCTATGCACCCCGTCAAGGGTCAAGATAATGACCGGTAAATACAATTTCAGGAATTATATCGATTTTGGATATCTCGACCCCAAGGAAAAAACATTTGGTCACCTGTTGCAGGAGGCTGGATATAAAACCCTGGTCGCCGGAAAGTGGCAGCTCAATGGCAGGGATGGTAAAGAACTGGGATATACGGATAAAAACAGGCCATATCATTTTGGTTTTGATGAATACTGCTTATGGCAGATTGCTGAAAAAGGGAATCGATATGCAGACCCCGTAATTGAGCAAAATGGCAATAGGCTTGAAACTACCATAGATGATTACGGACCTGATATTGTCTCTGATTACATTATTGACTTTATAGACCGCAATCACCAAACTCCCTTTTTTGTCTATTATCCCATGCTATTGGTGCATAGCCCTTTTAATCCAACACCCGATTCTCCGGAATGGAAAAATCCGGAAAGACGACTTGAAAATAACACGCGGTATTTTAAGGATATGGTCGAATACACCGATAAGATTGTGGGTAAAATTATGGATCAGCTTAAATCAAAAGGGATTGCCGAGAACACCATATTGCTTTTTACAGGGGATAACGGGACACACACGGCAATTACTTCTTACACCCATATGGGCGCCTACAAAGGGGGAAAAGGAAGTTTAAAAGATAATGGCAGCCATGTTCCATTGGTGGCACAATGGCCTGCAGGCGGACAAAGGAACTTGGTAACCAACAGTCTAATAGAGTTTAGTGACTTTGTGCCAACCTTTGCGCACGCCGCTGGGCTATCCATCCCTGAGGATACCGATGGGCAGAGCTTTCTGAATATTTTAAATGGTAAAAGGCATAAGCCCCGCGAAAATGTTTTTGTGCATTACTACCCAAGAACCAAACAGATACATAAAAACAACGGATGTTTTACCAGAACAGTTAATTACAAGCTGTATTCGGACAATCGGTTCTTTGAAATGTCCACGGATAAATGGGAGGAAAACCCACTGGATATCAACAAACTATCAAAAAAACAAAGAAAGGAATACCGCAAATTAAAGAAGGAAATGTCAAATAAAGACATTTGGGATTTTGATGAAGTGCATAGAAAAGCCAAATAATACGGAAAGGAATCGAAAGATTACCTATGTCCTTAAAGCCAATAGCATGAAACCAATTGCTTACAAAGTTCTTTACGGATTCTTTGGTTCCGGATGGTAAAGGCATAGGATGAGTGTCTTGGAAGCATGAGGGTAAACAAAACAACTCAAGATAAGTTCGGTAGTTTGAACAACACATAAAAACGGATATAATGAAGCGAAGGGATTTTGTCAGAAATTCGGTATTGGCTATGGGGGCAACAAGCATTCCCGTAATAGTTCCGGCCTATTGCGCAACTACAAAACAGGGTAGAATACCACCAAGTGATCGCATACGGATGGGCGGAATCGGTCTTGGAGGAATGGGACGAGGCGACATGAACCGATTCATAAGCACCGAAAATGTGGAATATGTGGCTATGTGCGATGTGGACATGAACCAAATAGGCAGGGCAATGGTTTCTTTAAAAGAGAGAGGGGGAGACGTTAATGGTGTCTCCGTTTATGGGGACTTCCGGGAATTCCTGGAAAAGGAAGAGCTAGATGCCGTTCATATAGCTACACCCGACCATTGGCATGCCATTCCCGCCATAGCCGCTGCCAACAAAGGATTACATATTTATGGACAAAAACCGTTGGCACGATCGATCAAGGAGGGCCGCGCGATGGTCGAGGCGGTCGAAAGAAACAACATCGTTTGGCAAACAGGGAGTCAGCAACGTTCAAGGCCCAATTTCCTAAAAGCTTGCGAAATAGTGCGAAACGGTAAATTGGGCAAGATTACCCATGTGGAGGTGGGTTTGCCTGATGGGGGACATAAGGTGGGACAACCGGCTGAAGAACCTGTTCCACAAGGTGTGGACTGGAAAATGTGGTTGGGCCCTGCACCCATAAAACCGTATCGTGGCGTCTTACATGGTAAATGGCGTTGGATATTGGATTATTCGGGAGGACAATTGACCGACTGGGCCGGTCACCATGTGGATATCGCCCATTGGGGACTGGATTTGGATAGGACCGGACCCATTGAAATTGAAGGGGTAGGGCAGTATAACGAGAATGATTTATTTGATGTGCCTTACTTCTACGATTTAAAATTCAAATATGCCAATGGTCTAAAAATGAATGTGGCCAGCAGAAGCAAGTTTATAAAAGCAAGGAAAGGCAAGAAGGGTTGGGAACGTGAAAAGGAAAACCAAGTGGGAATGGGCGCTGTGTGGTATGGCGAAAATGGTTGGCTTCAGGTAAATCGCGCAGGAATATGGGCGGAAAACCCTGAGGTGCTGGACTTTGAAATAGGTTCGGGCGATGTGCAATTGTATAAAAGCCCCGGACATCATATGGATTTTATCAATTGTGTGAGATTTGGGAAAGAGCCTGTTTGTCCGGCGGAAATTGGGCATCGTTCCATTAGTGTGGCTCTGTTGGGTGAAATTGCCATGACGACCGGGGAGAGATTAAAATGGAATCCCAAAAGCGAAACATTTATCGGTGCCAGCGATCATGCCAGTGCAATGCTCATGAAGCCCTATCATAATTCGTGGGAACTTCCTAAAACCTAAAAAAAAGCTGCCCGGATGTTTCATGTTAGGGCTGATAGGAAAGCTGGAAGACCTTTTGTCCTGATTAAAATTTAAACAGGCTCTAAGGAAAAAAATGAAAACGGAGTAACACACTGGGAATGAAAAATGCTATCGTATGGTTCATAATCCTTTTAGGATTTTGCGGGTGTAAACCAAAGAATGAAACATCTCTGTCTGTAGATTTAGGCAAACCCAATATCATTCTCATCAATGCGGATGATCTCGGGTATGGCGATTTGGGATGCTATGGGGCAACCAAGGTACAAACCCCTAATATTGACAAGTTGGCCGCTGAGGGACGGATTTTTACCGATGCCCATTCCGCTTCCGCGGTATGCTCGCCCTCTCGGTATGGATTAATTACAGGCAGTTACCCCTTACGACGAAATTTATGGGGTGCCTGTGGGATGAATAGCCCCCTTATCGTAGATACCTCCAATGCTACTTTGGCTTCGGTACTCAAAGATGCGGGATATGCAACGGCATGTATAGGCAAATGGCATTTGGGATTTACCGATGCAAAACCCGATTTGAACAAACCTTTAAAGCCCGGTCCGATAGAAACTGGTTTTGACTATTATTTTGGAGTGCCAATCGTAAATAGCGGCCCTCCCTTTATCTATGTGGAAAACCATTCCGTGGTGGGGTATGACCCGGCCGACCCTTTTATAAAAGGGTTCAACGAGCATACCGAGAAATGGCCGGAAAAGGGAGGCTATAAGGCTATTGCCGGGGCAAAGGAGGCCCATCAATTGTACAAGGATGAACAGGTGGGAACGACCCTAAAGAATAAAGCAGTTGAATGGCTGAAAAACCAAAAAGAAAATGGAGAGAAACCCTTTTTCATGTATATGGCCACAACCAATGTGCATCACCCGTTTACCCCTGCACCGCAGTTCAAAGGTACCAGCCAATGTGGGCGATATGGCGACTTTGTCCATGAATTGGATTGGATCGTGGGTGAAGTACTGAATACCCTTGATGAGATGGGTGAAAAAGAGAACACCTTGGTCATTGTTACCAGTGACAACGGAGGCATGTTCAACCAGGGCGGACAGGATGCCTGGAAAGCTGGGCATCGCTTAAACGGAGATTTGCTCGGGTTTAAATTCGGGGCTTGGGAAGGAGGGCACCGAATTCCTATGATTGTCCGTTGGCCCGGAAAAATTCCGGCGAATAGTACATCGGATCAACTCATAAGCCAGATTGATTTCTTGCCTACCTTTGCGAAACTAACCGGGCATACACTGTCCCCAGGGGATGCCCCGGATGCGGTCGATCAATTGGAAAGCTTTTTGGGTACTCCCGGAGAACCCGTTCGCGAGACCCTGATTATTTCCCCCAATAACTCAAGTCATTTAACGGCCCGCAAAGGGAATTGGGTCTTTATTCCGGCCCAGGGTGAAGGCGGATTTCAAGGAAAAGAGCCCGGAAATCATCTGTATAGTGGAGAGTATACCCAACCCGTCACTCAATTTGTAAACAGCGATATTGAAAACGGAAGGGTGAAACCCGATGCACCTCCGGCACAGTTGTATAACTTGGCAAACGATTTGGCCCAAACTACCAATTTGTATGATTCCCATCCAGAATTGGTCAAGGAATTTGAAAAGCTTATTGCCGAGTATCGCGATAAAATTGGGCCCTATAAGGAAACGGGGTGGATAAGCCGAAGAAAACCATAAATCCAAATCTATTAAAACTGAACGATGAGAAGATTAATAGTGTTGGTGGTTGCGTTCGTTGCCAGCTTGGGGGTGGTTATCGCACAATCGCGTAACGACGGCAGACCCAATATTCTTTGGTTGGTAAGTGAGGACAATAGCCCGCTTTTGGGCTGTTATGGGGATACGTATGCCACCACCCCCCATATTGACAAATTGGCTTCAGAAGGTTTTTTGTATACGCATGCCTATACCAATGTGCCAGTTTGTGCTCCAGGGAGAAATACCATTATCTCAGGAGTTTATGCCAATTCAAACGGGAATCAGCATATGCGGAGTTATTACAGGACATCCGATCGCGTACGTTTTTATCCCGAATTTTTAAAGGAACAGGGATACTACTGCAGTAACAACTTCAAAACGGATTACAATACCACGAGTGCCGTGGGCAAGGAATTGTGGGACGAATCGAGTAGGGAGGCCCATTACAGGAATAGAAAGGAAGGGCAACCCTTCTTTGCCGTGTTCAATAACGATACTACGCATGAGGGTTCTATTTTCAAACAAAGGCCGGATAGCGTTTTGCGGCATAACCCCGATAATGCTCCCTTGGCCCCCTATCATCCCGATACGAAGGCGATGAGACACGATTGGGCTCAGTATTACGACAATGTGGAAAATATGGATGCCTGGGTAGGGGAAAAACTTCAGGAACTGGAAGAATCAGGCCTTACGGACAATACCATTGTTTTTTACTACAGTGACCACGGTGGAGTATTGGCGCGAAGCAAAAGATATGTATATGAGACCGGTACCCGGGTTCCTTTAGTGGTCCGTATTCCTGAAAAATATAAACATCTGTTCCCGGCAAAAAGGATTGGGAGCAAGGTAGATAGACTTGTAAGCTTTGTCGATTTTGCCCCTACCGTCTTAAGTCTTATAGGGGCGAATATTCCTGAAATAATGCAGGGAAATGCGTTTTTGGGAGCCCAAAAAACGGAAGCACCCGAGTATGCTTTTATGCTTAGGGGAAGAATGGATGAGAAGTACGATATGTCCAGGGCCGTGAGAAGTAAAAAGTTCCGATATATCAGGAATTTTATGCCGCACCGCATTTACGGGCAGCATCTGGATTATTTATGGAACGCGGCTTCAATGCGCTCTTGGGAGGAAGCGTGTTTAAATGGGAAATGTAATGCAGTTCAGCGTGCTTTTTGGAATGAAAAACCTGCTGAGGAGTTATACGATACCGAAAATGATCCTTGGGAAATAAACAACCTCGCCGATAATCCCGAATATGCCAAGGTGCTGTTGAAAATGTGTAAGGCCAATACAAGTTGGATGACCCGTATTAGGGATTCTGGATTTATTCCGGAAGGCGACCTTATCGATAGGACAAAGGGAACCACCATTTATGATTATATGCATTCCCAGGAGGTACCATGGAATCAGATTAGGAATGCTGCGGATATGGCTTCCTTCGGGAAGAAAGAGAATATCACTGCACTGAAGGAATTTTTAGGGCATGAAGATAGTGCAATAAGGTATTGGGGGGCCACCGGCCTACTTATTCTTAAGGACGATGCCCGTTCGGCCTTGCCCGAACTAAAAAGAGCGGCTGGCGATATTTCAGGAAATGTAGCTTGCGCGGCTGCCGAAGCTTTACATAATTTGGGGGAAAAACAACTCGCCCTAGAAACTTTGACCCGTGTTATGAAGGATTCCAATCCTTTTGTCAGGTTACACGCTTTAAATGTAATCTACGAAATAGATACTAAGGACAATCAGATTGTCAATGCCGTTAAGGCTAATTTTAATACGTCCAAGGGCAAGTATGACAAAAGAAGTTCAAAAGCGTTGCTAACGCGTTGGGGAATGCCTCCGGAGATAAAATAATAGATATGATAAACAAGCGTTCGGGAACAAGACAAGGTGGGTATAGTAAGGTTGCAATCTCCCTTGTAATCATCTTGGGGTCTTTTATGGTAAGGGCGCAACGTCCTAACATTATTCTAGTGATGACCGACGATCAGGGTTGGGGGCAGACCGGATACTACGGTCACCCGCTGTTAAAAACCCCCAACTTGGACAAGATGGCCAAAAATGGGTTGCGTCTGGACCGTTTTTATGCCGGGGCACCCGTTTGCTCACCTACAAGGGCCAGTGTATTAACCGGGCGGTCCTGTGTGCGATCAGGGGTACCCGAGCACGGATACCCTTTGCGCAAACAGGAAAAAGTACTGCCTAAGGCATTAAAGGAAGTGGGCTATGTTACCGGACATTTTGGAAAGTGGCATTTAAATGGGATGCGCGGGCCAGGTGCCCCCATTTTCGAAGATGATACGCACTCGCCCGGAGAATTTGGATTCGATACTTGGATTACCGTTACCAATTTCTTCGATTTGGATCCGGTTATGAGCCGAAATGGGAAATTCGAGGAGTTCCAAGGAACATCCTCGGCGATTATCGTAGAGGAGGCTTTGAAGTTTATCGAAAATGCCGTTGATCGGGATACACCGTTTTTTTCGGTAATCTGGGATGGCTCCCCGCACGATCCCTTTGTGGCCAGGGAAGAGGACATGAAAGACTTTGGGCATTTGGACGAACGGAGCAAAAATCACTATGGAGAGTTGGTCGCATTTGATCGCAGCCTTGGACGGCTTCGTCAAAAATTGCGGGAGTTGGGGATTGCGAAAAATACAATAGTATGGTTTTGTAGCGATAATGGGGGATTGCCTCGTATGAAACCGGAAACGGTAGGGGGTCTACGCGGCAACAAAGGAACCCTTTGGGAAGGAGGGATCCGGGTACCTTGTATTATTGAATGGGAGGGAAGGATATCCCCTGGGATAAGTGCTTACCCGGCATCTACCATGGATATTTTTCCGACGCTAGCGGATGTTTTGGACTTGCCCCGAAAAACTATGGGCAACCCAATAGATGGTATTAGTCTAACGCCCCTTTTTGAAAACAGGGAAATGAAAACACGAAAAAAACCAATTCCCTTTATTTTCAGGGGCAAGGGGGCCTTGGTCGATAACGAATACAAATTGGTAGCTACCGATATCGAAGAAAAAAAGTTTCAGTTGTTCCATTTGGAACAGGACAAAACGGAGTCTAGGGATATTTCCATGGCCCATCCTAAAAAGATGAAAACGTTGAAAAAAAGATTTATGCGTTGGAACAGGTCGATTCAACGCAGTATAGATGGGTTGGATTACCCGGAAAAGGAAGTTGACGAAAATCAACCCATACCGCATTTTTGGAAGGACGATTCAAAATACGGACCGTTCCTTGAGCAATACGGAAGTCGACCAGAATATTCGGGGGCATATAAGCGATGAACACAGTTAAATCTTTGGAACCCGGAAGAATTGCCTAGGGTCGTTATCGCTAAATCCACAAACAGTCTCTAAGACATTTTGTCCAAGTTTTGTCACACTGGGGATATCATAATTGTCTAACTTAATAAGAATGGACAACAAACTTCGCATATGGGTCGAAAAGGCCAATTCCGGGGATAGGGATTCCTTGGAATTGATAGTGCTTGCCATACGGGATTTGGTCTATAACCTTTCCCTTAAGATGCTATTGTTTTCAGAGGATGCGGAGGATGCCACGCAGGAAATATTAATAAAAGTGGTTACGCATATGAGCACGTTTAATTATCAAAGTCAGTTCAAAACTTGGGTATATCGGGTGGCCACGAACTACCTTATCAATTATAAGGGGAGAAAGTCTGTTGAATTTGCAATGCCTTTTGAAGATTATTCCAAATTAATCGATTCTGGACAATCCAATAGCGTCGAATATGCAAGCAATTTTGGTGAACTTTCAATTTTGGAAGAGGAAGTAAAGGTGAGTTGTACCCAAGGTCTTCTCCTCTGTTTAAAACCGGTGGATAGATTAGTCTACATCTTGTCCGAGATATTGGAATTCAATGGTAATGAGGGTGCCGAAATACTTGGTATTGCCCCGGATAATTTCAGAAAAAAACTTTCGCGTTCACGCCAGAAAATTAGAAGTTTCTTGAGCGGGAAATGTGGTTTGGCAAATCCGGACAATCCCTGTAGATGCCACAAGAAAATAGATTTTCTAGTTGATAAAAAGGTTATTGATCCAAAGCGTTTGCGTTATGCCCACCTCACTAAGAGAAGTATCGATTTGGTGAGTCGGATAGGTGAATTGGAAAAAACAGTTGCTATTTATCGCTCGGTACCTAACATCACAGCGCCTGAGACCATCTTGAAAACCATTAAAGAAACCATTCGAATTGATTGAATGATATATCAAAGATTTGTTTTAAAGCAGTTCGTACGTATTACGTTACTCGTTAGTATTTGGATAAACATTTCGGAGGTCTTTCGATATTTTGTGTTGGTGAGGCCTAGGGTAAAGGCTTTTTTTGATAACAAGGAAGGGGTTGCCGAAATGGATTGGGTCATTTTTACGATTTGGGGATTTTGGGATATGCTCTTGACCGGGATTTTGGTACTGATCTTTTGGCTTTATACCAAATCGTCAGAAAATAATAATAAGTCCATTTTGGTCTCTGCAACCCTAGTATGGTTCTCGGTATTTGTTATTTTTTGGGTAGCAACTGCCAATATGGGATTGTCCGATTGGAGCATTTTGTGGATTACCCTTCCACTGGGTTGGCTGGAGATGGTTGTTGGGGCTTGGATGGCCTCCAAATTGTACACGGCTGATCTAGGGAGACTCTAGATTTCGATAAATACCGAAACTTAGGAAAACTTTCAATATTTGTTCACCAAAAGGATGGATTGGTTGAAGAAAACGCATGAAAGCCTATAGTCATACTTATTGTATTTGAGACCGGTCTTAATTGGCAAGCTAGTCCAATACGCGCTCATTCCCCATAGACTTTGCGATAGAAAACATAAGAGCCCCCCAAAAGTACAAGAGCGATGATAGGGCCAAAGAATTGGCTATCCATTAGAAAGATGTGGGCCTCCAGGGCCAACAGGAAATTAAAAAATAAACCGGCATAGGCCCACTCCTTCAGCGAAGGCCATCTATTGGCCAAAATGACCACCACCGCCAATAATTTTGCAATGGCAAGGGGTATTACAATGCGATCATTGTATCCAAAAGCCTTGAAATAGTGCTGGAATTGCTCAACATCCAAAAAATATCGGGTTGCAGAAGTAATGAGCAATGCCGAAAGCAATCCAGTGAAAACCCAATAGAATATTCTTTTCCTCTTCTCCATGTGTAGTTTATTTTAATTATAGGTTAATCCAATAATGTGTTCCTCATTTTGAACCCTTAATTGATTCTACTACAAATTTAATGGGTGAATTATGGGTTTGAATCAAGAGACAAGAATCAAGAGGCAGGACAAAAGAGTTTCCAATCTGGTCGGATTACCCAATTTGAACTTTTTGTCTTGGTTCTTACCTCTTGGTTCCAATGTCCCTTTGACCATGTTCCCAACTAAAATAATGGTAGAACCCCTTAATTAATTTCGCTTACCAGTTCGCTCAAGGGCAATCTCACTTTCTTCTGATTTGCAAGAAAATCCTGTTCGGCATCCCTATACCCCAAGGCTAGGAGCAGAACGCTTTTAAGTCCTTTTTCCCGAAGGTTCAACAGTTTATCCAATTTCTCCGAGTTGAAGCCTTCCATAGGGGTCGCATCTACTTTGGCATAAGCGGCCGCTATTAATCCGGTTCCCAAGGCAATGTAAGCCTGTTGGGAGGACCATATATAATTTTCCTCATCGGTTCTCGCCAATATATGTTGTTCAAGGGAATTTTTACAGGCTTCAAAAGCATCCTCCGGAAGCCCTCTTTCCTTTGCCATGAACTCTATGAACGAGGCTATATATTCTTTGGTAATGGTAGTAAAGGCGGCAAAGGCCACGAGATGGGAAGCTTCGGTAATCTGTGCGTTGAATGAATCTTCCGCCAGTTCTTGCCGTACGTGTTCATTGTTGATTACAAAGACCCGGTAGGGCTGCATGCCCGTCGAAGAAGCCGTCAAAGAAATCGCCCTTAATATTTGGTTTAATTTGGCTTGGGGTACTCTTTGTGGATCGTACTTTTTTACGGCATACCTCCAGTTGAGCACATCGGTTAAGTCCATTTTTTGATACTTTTCGTTAATCATTATAAATTCTTGTCAAATATATATACTTTTGTAATGTTGTTACAAAAAGTAACAGTAACATTGAGGTAACCAAGTAACACCATATGGGAGCGGACAAATACAAGCTAGAGGCTTGCAAGCACAAGATTAGGGCCATTTCGGATACCATGTACGTTCTTGGCGGCAAGTGGAAAATGCATATTTTGGTGGCACTCTACTTTGGCAGCAAACGGTACTCGGATTTGTTGGAGGATATTGAGGGAATTTCCGGGAGGATGTTGAGTAGGGAATTAAAGGAAATGGAGGCCAATCTACTGGTGAGCCGAACCATAATGGATACCAGACCCATTACGGTAAAGTATGAACTGACCGAGTATTGTGAAAAATTGGTTCCTGTGATCAGTAACCTCGCGGACTGGGGTATGGCCCATCGGCAGGAAATCAAGAAACAGTCGGGCTCATAACCCTGATCGGAAGGTAAAAACATTTTGGGAATAAAATACTTTACCTTCATTTTTTCTATTCATATAGTATGGTATCACTTCAATTATGGATGGAATTATTCCAATATAGCTAGATTCAAGTATAGCTATGAACATTGATATATGGTCATATGATGATGTCATCAATTGAAGATGGCCATGCAAAATCATTTGATTCGGTCAACACTATTGACGGTTAAAAATCCGTTGACCGATTTGTTGACGATTGAAATTATATCAGTTCAAATCTTATTATCGTCCAAAACAACGAAACCTTGCAAATCCTAGAATTTGCAAGGTTTTTTACTCGTCTGGAGTTTCCTCCTAATGACCTCGGCAGGATTGTTTCACATCCTTGGCATTCCCCTTTGCAAATAGAAAGTCCATGGCTTCGCCATGTTTTTCTACTTATTCCAATCCCTTAAAACTAAGTTTCGCGATTTCCATAAATGAAAAAATCCATTACTTTGTTGGGTAATGGACTTTCTGCTTGTAGTGACCTCGGCAGGATTGGCTCCGCCCTTCCCGACAAAGCTCCGCTTTGAAAATGATTCAAACAAAAAAACGCTCAAGCGAGCTTGGCGTTTTTTCCTATCGAACCATTTATTCGTGACCTCGGCAGGATTCAAACCTGCAACCTTCTGAGCCGTAATCAGATGCGCTATTCAGTTGCGCCACGAGGCCGTAATCGTTATAGGTAATACGACCGAATTTTTAAGGGGCCGTTTCCGCCATAACAAAAGGTTTTAACCGTTTTGCGCAGGGGGATGCAAATATATTTCTTTTTAAATTTAGGGCAAAATAACGACTCCCAAAATATGGATTTGAAAAAATACGTTCGCGATGTTCCCGATTTTCCTTCTAAAGACATCATCTTCAGGGACATAACCCCTTTGCTGGGAAATCCGGATGCCTTGAATGCCACTAGTGAACAACTGTTGCAATTAACCAGGGGAAAAGAGATCAATACGGTAGTGGGTATAGAAAGTAGGGGGTTTTTCTTTGCCCCTTTTTTGGCTTCCCGTTTGGGAGCGGGTTTTGTCCCTATCCGTAAACCCGGAAAACTACCGGGAAAAGTAATTGGGGAAAAATATGCCCTAGAATATGGAGCCGATACCTTGGAAATTTTAGAGAATAGCATTGCCAAAGGTGATAGGGTGCTTGTTCACGATGATGTATTGGCTACGGGCGGTACTGCAAAAGCCGCCTGTACTCTTGTGGAGCGTTTAGGGGGTACCGTGGTACAGTGCAATTTTTTGATAGAGTTGGGATTTTTAAAGGGAAGGGAAAAACTAAACGGCTTTGACGTACAAGCACTAATGCATTATTAGTCCAACGCATTGGTGGTAACAAAATAGCGCCATCCAATAAGGGCCATCTGTAGTTTGGAGGCCTTGGACAGATCCAGTCGTTTTTTGGAATAGCTGGGCAAGAGGATTTTGTTCAATTTGGCCAAAATTTTAAAGAAAGTCCTTTTCACGGAAACCGGTTTTGGACTAAAATACAAAAACCGGGTTTATTAAAGGAGCCTGCCATTTTAATATTCTACTGGCCATATTAGGAACCTAATGATTTAAGATTTACGAAATAGGGCTTGATCCGGCCGGATCAAGCCCTATTTCGTAAATCTTAAATCATTAG
>JBCBSN010000110.1:0-13575 GCA_039819225.1 Bacteroidota bacterium
CAAAAGGCTCAAACTATCTATGCGCCCTATTTTTAAGATCTTTTGCATTCAACATGGTGCCAAAAGCAAATTGAACAACGCAAGACTTAAGAATTACCTTTTCGGATGGGATAGGAAACAAGCGGATTATCTTCAGATGATATATGCCTACAATACGCATAATAGCAAAACACTTTGATTTAATTCCCGTTTTAAACATCAAAATGAAAACCCTCCAAGAGAATTCATGGAGGGTTTCTGTATTTCAAATTTGTACAACATCAGTTTTGATCGTCTGGGGTCAAATTTGGATTTGCATCAATTTCCGACTGGGGAATCTTAAATATCCATGCATCATTGATCGAAGGTCTCTCTTGGCGAAACCCCGCCTGATAAAGCACCTCCGAAGCCCCAGAACCTCCATTGGCGGTGTGATCTATTCCCTCATCCCAACGAATCTTGTCCGTGTACAAAAACCCTTCTCCCCATAATTCTATACCTCGCTGGAACTTGATATGTTCCATTAGGCTCTCTTGTGAATTGTAAGCTGTAACATTATATGCACTATCCCTAGCGGAACCAAGGGGATTCAGGGCTGATTGGGCAGCATCGATGTTGTTCAACATGGTTTCGGCCTCGGCCTCTATCAAATACATTTCGGAGCTGCGCATGTAAATAATGTCGTCCGGGGATGAAGTTCCTGGATTCTCTTGTAAAAACTTAACATGCATATAGGGATGCGCGTTATGGGAGGAAGTCCAACCATATACACTTTCAAGTCGTGCCGCTTCGGCCTCAAAAGCTTCTTCCGTAGGATACAATGGGTTGGTATTGTTCTCCCAGCCGCCCATTCCGTTCGCGGCGGAACTATTGGTATTGGGGGCGTCCGCCAGAAACAAGTCTTTTCTATAGTCTGTATCCGGAATCTGATCGTATAACCGTTTATCTATGATTTTGGGATTATTTCTATTCTGGATCCCATTGAAGGTATTGGAAATCAAGTAAAAGTAGGAACGAAAAAAAGTACTTTCCGTGTCAATTACATTGCTTCCCCATATAACTTCCGGTAAGAGGGTCGTATTAAATCCACTTTTGTAATCGCTTTCACTCATTAACGGGTAGTTTTGCCGCGCCATGACCGCGGCATCGGCCGCAGTACGCCAGTCTCCTCCGGACAGGGCTATTCGTGCCTTTAGGCCGTATGCCACATCTATATTTAACTGGGACTTGCCGGCCGCACCACCTGGTCTGGCCGTTGCATTCCCAAAAGCATCTATGGCGCTGTCGATGTCCGACTCCATTTGATTATAGATTTCCTGTACCGTTGCCCTTGGGGCTGTGGTAAAAGGTGCTTCGGTACTGAACAGCAGAGGGACGCCCGGATCTGTGGTCGGGTCTCCGATCAAATACCCCTTGGCGTAATGTTGAATCAATGAAAGATATGCAAATGCCCGGTATGTGAACGCCTGGCCCAGAATTTCCCTTAATCTGTCATCTTCCGGGATACTTCCGTCCGAAGCCCTATTGATAATAGCATTGGCACTTGCGATAACATGATAGCGTTGGTACCATAATTGTTCGGTTGTTCTTGATGTTTGTATGGTATGGGATATCCATTGGGTCTGGTTTTGCCATCCTAAATTATTGGCCTGTGCCGAATGGATTACACCCCCGGCCAGATTATCGCCAAGGGGAACCCAGAAGTGATTTCCCGACCGGGCATCGCTACCTCCCGGGATACTTCTTTGGGCTTGGTCATATTGTAGCCGGTGCAATCCATTTAGGATAAGTGCCATATTCTCGGCACTGGCAAATGCATCCGTCGCGGAAATGGCATCCGTCGGGGTCGTCTCCAGAAAGTCTTTGTCACATGAGGTCAATGCAATAGCTATTATTGCAAAAGACATAAATTTCATTCTTCTATACATAAGTGATTTCGTTTTACCTATTCCTTAAAATGCTACGTTTAGACCAAAGGAAATAATCCTTGCCGGGTTAAAGTCATCCCCATCCGGGGTACCTGCCAAATTATACTGGGGGTTCAGCCCAATTCTTTTGCTCTTTAGGAACAAATTTTCCCCGGATACCGAAAGTCTCAGATTATCAACTCCTATCAATTGCGAAATCCTGTTATCGAAAGTATATCCTACGTTCACATTCTTCAGGGCCCAGAAGGAGGCATCCGTTAAGAACCTATCGGATTGTCTTCGTACCAGGTTAGGATTTCCACTTTCCAATCGGGGTACGTTGGTAATGTCCCCAGGTTGTCTCCAGGCGTCTAGGATATCTGGGTGATAGGATCTCCCAAAAACACCGCTATGCATCATCACCGCATATCCGTTGTCCAGGAATTTACCTCCTATGCCATAGGTCACTAAAACATCCAATGAGAACCCTTTATAGCTTAAGCTATTAGTTACGGAACCCAAAAGATCCGGCAGGGAGGAATCCCCTGTATAGGCTCTTTGGGTGGCTTGCCAATCATTAGTGGTTTCCTGATTGCCGTTGGCATCAAGCACTGGAACACTGTTTCCGTTCTCGTCCAGTTCATAGCTGAGGAACAATTGGTCTCCCGTATCCGGGTCTACTCCGGCCGTTCGCCACAAAAAGAAATCGAATCTAGACCTACCTTCTTCCCATCTTTGGTCATTGGCATCATCTATAAAAGGATTGGGCAAACTTGTAATTTCATTTTTGAACGTAGAGGCCTGAAGGATTACATCCCACCTGAAATCGCTTTTATTGAAGAGATGCGTTGTTAGACCTATCTCCCAACCGGAATTGAACATGTCCCCTATATTTGCCGGAAATGTGTTAAGGCCATTGCTGAGTGCAATAGGCAAATCGTACAAAAGATCGGAAGAATTCCGCTTGTAGTATTCCACGGTACCGTCCAGGAAGTTGTTGAACAGTGTGAACTCCAAGGCAACATCATAACTTTCCACGGTTTCCCATTGAAGATTTGGGTTGCCTATATCCGTCCAGGTAATTGCAGGATTTCCGGCATTGGAAACCAATGAGTATCTAGGTTGTGATATAAAGAAGTCGTCTACGAAATCCCCTGCCAGATCAATATCACCCAAGGCATCGTTACCTACCTCTCCGTACGAACCCCTTATTTTTAACTGGTCAACAAAGCCAACATTGTCCATAAAGCTTTCCTGGTCTATTCTCCATGAGGCACCAACTGAGTAAAAAGTACCCCACCTGGCGTCCGTACTAAAGACAGAAGATCCGTCCCTACGTACGGAGCCGTTGACGTAGTATTTATTATCGAAATTATAGTTGGTTCTCAAGAAATAGCCTTCGATGGCCTTTCTGGTGGTAGAACCTCCTAGAATATTGGGGTTTGAAAAGTTGTCAAATTCAAAAATACCCTCAGCGACCTGTTGGACGGATAGGGCATCACTTCCTGAAAAGGTTCTGTCAAAACTCTCATGGCCCGCCGTAATCTCTAGGTTATGAAGGTTGTTGAAGCTTTTGGCATACGTAAGGATCTGATTAAAATTCTCTACTTCCCTACGGGATCGTTCCTCTGAGTATCTCCCCTCGGGCTGGGCGTCTCCTATAATGGCGTTCTCATACTCCTTTTCAAGCCCTTCATTTATATCCCTTCCATAATTTAGCCTTAGGCTAAGCCCTTCCAATAGCTTGAAGTCTGCAAAAAACCGAAAACCATAGGTGTTGTCCCTATCCCGTTCATCGTTTAAAAGAAGTTCTTGCAGGGCATGGCGTCCCTGATTGGTTGGTCGTGATCCAATGTTGAATTCCGGGAACCCCTCCCCATTATCGAACAATAGGTTCCCGGCCAGGTCACGGACAAGGTTCCCTTGCCGATCGTTTACATAGACCGGGTAGATGGAACCTATATTCTTTGCGAAACTAAAAGGGTTGACCACACTGCTTGCCCCGGCTGAACTAGGACCCACAGCTTCGGAAATTGTGATATTTGCACTGCCACCTATTTTAATCCAATCGTTTACATCAAAATCCGCGTTTAAACGCGATGTCAATCGGTTAAATTCCGAGGTAATTACATATCCCCCTTCATCCAAATAGGAAGTGGAAAAGAACACTCTATGGTTGTCGCCACCGCCGGAAACGTTGACATTGTAGTTCTGTCTAATACCGGTGCGATCCAAAACCTGGTACCAATCCAAGCTGTTGTAGACTATACGGGCATTGGGGTCTAATCGGCCGTCCGTTCCTACAATTTGGTCATTGGGCACATTAAAGGGATTATATCCCAGAGCATTGTAGATATTGGCAGAAGCAAACGCCGGGTCACCACCGCCGGCACTGGAATTTCTAAGGGCCTCCCACATAGTTTCATAATATTGCCCTGGACTTACCTCCTGGTATTCCCGAATCCCCCGGGATACTAAACCGTACTGCATGGAAGCGTTTACTTTGATAGCCCCTTTTGTACCGCTTTTGGTAGTGATAAGCACGACTCCGTTTGCCGCCCTTGAACCGTATAAGGATGTGGAGGCGGCATCCTTTAGAATGGTAAAGGACTCAATATCCTCTTGATTAATGGTATTAAGATCACCTTCATATTGAATCCCATCAACGATAAATAAAGGAGCCGTGTCGCCGTTTAAGGTACCCACTCCCCTAATTACTATCTCCGGGGATGATCCGGGCTGCCCAGAAGCCGCTATAAATTGAATTCCCGTTGCCCTGCCTTCTATGGCGGCAACAGGTGAGGTAACGTTCCTTATGGCAAGGTCTTCTGCACCTACCACGCTGGCCGAACCAGTAAAGGCTTCTTTTGTAGAGGTACCGTAGGCCGTTACAATAACTTCTTCAAGGGTTTCCACATCCTCTTCTAAAATCACGTTTATCAAGGAACTTGTTCCAATTGGGATCTCTTTTGTGATATAACCGATATATGAGAACACCAAAATTTGATCGGATTGGGTTTCAAGAGTGTAGTTCCCGTTAAAATCCGTTTGGGTTCCGCGGGTTGTTCCCTTGATGACTACACTGGCTCCAGGTAGGGGTAGATCGTTAAGATCGGTTACCGTACCTGAGATTGTTTTCTCCTGGGAGAACAAGGATGCACAACCCAATAGGGTCAACACTGCTGGCCCTAGCAGTTTTTTTACTTTCATAAATTGCGGTTTAGTTAGTATTAGAATTGAGTTAGTCAGATTGAAAAAGGAGGGCAGAAAAGTTCTTGATAGCTAATTCAAATAATCAATGAGAACAAAGCTTAATACGATTTAAAAAATGCCTTGATCCTGACAAAGAAATCTTTTACTGCCCTACCTTTTTAATTCCTGATCAAAGGAAATCAATTCCCTTTCCAGGAAAGTTTAGAAGTGTACATGTTTACTTAATCCAAGTGGAAATGTTTACGCATGTACTCTTTGGGAGTGCATTTGTAGTATTTTTTGAAGGCTTTGTTAAAGGTCACCTTGTTGTTGAAACCCACTTGATAAATGATTTCTATTACGGTTGTATTCTGATCTTGTTGCAGTAAATATGCTGCTTCCCTTATTCGGAATTCATTGATGAAGCTGTTGAAGTCCTTTTCAAAGGATTGGTTTATTACCTGTGATGTTTGATTGTTGGATAACCCTATCTTTTTGGCTACATCCGATAGTTTTAGATTGGGATTCAAATAGGTTTTTTCATCTTCGATAATGTGGATCAATTTCACCTTAAAGTCTTCCACAAGTTCTTTGGAAAGTCCATAGCCCATATATTTTTCCTGGGTCTTTTCAGTTGCTCTATTTATTTTGTCGTTTGTTGGATTGGAAAGACCTTCCTTTATAAAAAACTGAAAGGCCCCTTGATGGAACAGACGAAAAAAAAAGACCAATATCAAAGTCATTTGAATGATAATGATTATCGAAAAAATAGTATCCAAACATATTGAAGTGTCCATATAAACATCTACTTATTATCCTTTCTGATTAATCTCTAAGCCTTTGATAAATATATTCTCAAATACTAAATCCAACAATAGATTAGAACATTGGGATTCCTATTGTTATATCCTTTGCGTTGCCAACAAATTAGCTTGAAAAGATGATACTTTTCTTCTGATTCATTGAATCTGTATATTACAATTGATGTTTTTGTGATTTCCTTAACAAAATGAAGTTGATGGGATTACGGCGGTAATCCAGTGGGTTTTCTTATTTTCAGATTAACGGAAACGATTTGGATTGCGAATAGTGGTTTTATGATGACCAAGATGTTAACCATCGTTCTTCAAAATCTTTTTGTGAAAACTGTTTTAGGTTGCCACCCTGTTCATTACTTATCTTTTATAATAGTTTCAGGACTTAACTTTTCAATTGGGATAGTCAAAATTGGAGCTAACATACTAACCCTGAACGATTCGGAACTAAGAAGAAGATGGGTGTATTCAAAAAGGGGCAGAGGTTTAAACAAAAGATAATTGGTCTTTATAAATAGGACCTACAGGGCATTCCTACGCCTCAAAACGCTAAGGCTCCCTATGTTTGTTCAACAGACCAAAATCGAACGGCGTCCATAGGCAAGCGTTTAATCCAACTTTTTTGAATGCGGAATTTGCCCAAGTATTGCCGATGTTAAAAAGGCTCTTGGCCAATTTGTAAAAATTTGCACCAATTCAAATAATTAGTGTAAAGTTGAACAGGCTCTATCGACTTATCCATCGACAACCAAGAGAACCACCGATAAAATGAACGAACACTTAGTTGAAATCGCCAGGATTTCAGAATTACGGGACAAACAACCTGCCTACGCCCTAGTAAAGAACACGGATTTAGTGATAGTCAAACATGAAGGTGGTATTTCCGTGTATTACGGGAGATGCCATCACAGAGGAGCGTTACTGGCCGATGGATACATTGAGGGTCCTAACCTTATTTGCGGCGTCCATGGATGGGACTATCGCTATGATACGGGCATCAGCGAATATAACAATGCCGAGCGGCTGCATAAATTTAAGGAATACATAGAAGGGGATTCCCTCAGCATTGATGAAAATGAAGTAGCCGCATTCGAAAAAGAACATCCCCAACCTTTTGACCGTGACGCCTATTTGGGTACGTATGCCGATACACATCCTGAAGATACCGAACCCTATACAGTGTACATCAAGGAATTGGCCCAAAATGGATTGAAAAACTTAGGGCACCATGGTTTTTCGGCTTCTATGGGGGTAGACAGAAATACCTTGCCCAAGTGGAGCAATATCCAATTTTTACCGGCACAATTAGCAAAAAGACCCTTGTTGGACGAAGATGAAGTGGCTACCAAAGTGGTTATCGGTCCAAAAGCCAAAAAATCGCTGGAATTGGATATTCCCCTGTTTGTGAGTGATATGAGTTTTGGGGCACTTTCCAGGGAAGCAAAGATTGCCTTGTCCAAGGGAGCAGAAATGGCAAAAACAGGAATATGCTCCGGTGAAGGGGGTATGCTGTCTGAAGAACAGCAGCACAACTCCAGATATTTCTATGAGCTCGCCTCGGCCCGGTTTGGTTTTAGTTGGGATAAGTTGGATGGGGTACAGGCCTTTCATTTTAAGGGAGGACAAGGGGCCAAAACCGGTACGGGGGGCCACCTTCCTGGAAGTAAGGTTACTAAGGAAATCGCCAAAGTTCGCGGGTTAAAGGAAGGCGAAACGGCGATAAGCCCGGCTACCTTTCCCGATTTTTATGGCGTGAAGGACTTTAAGGACTTCGCCCATCAAGTGCGTCAACGAACAGGAGGGATTCCTATAGGGTTTAAAATAGCGGCCAGCCATATTGAGGCCGATATCCAGTTTGCATTGGACGTGGGCGTAGATTATATTATTTTGGACGGCCGTGGTGGTGGCACGGGTTCTGCACCCACGGTACTCCGGGACAATATCAATGTACCGACTATTCCCGCATTGGCCCGGGCGAGGAAATATCTGGACAAGGTAGGGGCGGAACATGTTACTTTAATAATTACCGGGGGGCTTCGCATAGCCGAAGATTTTGCCAAGGCCATGATGATGGGTGCCGATGCCGTTGCGGTTTCCAATGCCGCGATTCAGGCGATAGGCTGCTTGGGAATGCGGGCGTGCGGTAGCAATAACTGTCCGGTAGGGATCGCCACTCAAAAAGAGAGTTTACGGAGTAGACTGATTATAGATGCTTCTGCAAAACAACTGTATAATTTCTTTTCTGCCACCAACGATTTGATAAAGGTAATCGCCCGCTCTTGCGGGTATGACGATGTGTCCCAATTCAATCAAAACGACCTGTCCACCTTCGACTATGAAATGCATCGACTTACGGGAATTCCTTTTGCGGGTGTAAAACAATGAATTGAATGGAAACCAAAAAAATTATTTGGCACAAGGTGCTCGACAATAAAGGGGATTTGCCGGAAGGGCGCGTAAAAACGGTGACCGCTGCGCACAGGGGTATTTGTTTGACCCATTTTGAGGGCAAATTTTCCGCTTTGGACAATAAATGTCCGCATCAGGGTGGACCGCTAGGGGAGGGCTCCATTGAAAATGGGATGTTGCGTTGCCCTTGGCATGGTTGGGATTTTCATCCCTGCACGGGAAAGCCACCGGGAGGTTATGACGATGGCGTACCCACCTACGAAGTTAAGGAAGAAAGAGGGGCCATTTTTGTGGGAATGGAAGAAGAAGATACGCATAAAACCACCATCTCCGATATTATGGCCCAGACCATGGTCAACTGGAATGTTGATACGGTCTTTGGAATGGTAGGCCATTCCAATTTGGGATTTGCCGATGCCATGCGCCGGCAGGAGGAAAAGGGGAATCTCAATTTTTACGGTATTCGCCATGAAGGTGCAGGGGCCTTCGCGGCTTCGGCCTATGGAAAATTGACGGGTAGGCCGGCAGCCTGTTTTTCCATTGCCGGTCCGGGCGCCACCAACATGTACACCGGCATGTGGGATGCCAAGGTAGATAGGGCCCCGTTATTGGCACTAACGGGCCAAGTGGCCACCCAAGTTGTGGGTACCGGAAATTTCCAGGAAGTGGACCTGGTGCAGGCGTTCAATACGGTGGCGGAGTTCAATCATAGGGTACAAAGCGATAGCAGGCATGCCGAGCTGATGTCATTGGCCGTAAAACATGCCATTCTAAAACGTGATGTTTCCCATTTAACCTTTCCCGATGAGGTCCAAGAGCTAAGAGCCCGGGAAAATGCAAGGGCGAAAACCCCCGAAAAGCGCATAACGGCCCTGGAGATTGCGCCGCCAAAACAGGCCGTAAAAGATGCCGTTGCCCTAATAAAAAAGTCCAGCCGTCCGGTTATCGTAATGGGACACGGTTCCCGATTTCAAAGGAAGGAAGTGGTTGCCTTTGCCGAGAAACTAAAAGCCCCTGTAGTAACCACCTTTAAAGGAAAAGGACTCATTTCTGATCGACATCCCCTTGGAGGAGGGGTATTGGGCCGTAGTGGGACCCCCATTGCCTCCTGGTTTATGAACGAATCGGATCTGTTGATCGTTTTTGGTGCCTCTTTTTCCAACCATACAGGAATTACTCCAAAGAAACCTATTATTCAAGTGGACTTTGATCCCTTGGCCTTGAGTAAGTTCCATAAGGTAGAGGTTGCTGTTTGGGGCGAAATTTCAAGGACACTTGAGATTTTTTCATCAGAATTGGAAGGGAGCATCAACACCGATGACCAGACCAGGGAAGTCGCCGAACGTTGGAAGATATGGAACGCGGAAAAGGCAAAGCGATTAACCGAAACTTCGGACAAGGGAATTAGTTCCATCGCCGTTTTTGATGCCATGAACCAACTTACCCCTCATAATGCGGTAATGTGTGTTGATGTAGGCAACAATGCCTACTCTTTTGGGCGTTATTTTGAATCCAGGTCGCATGACTTTATCATGTCCGGATATTTGGGTTCCATTGGTTTTGCATTACCAGCGGCAATGGGCGCTTGGGCGGCGGTAAAGGATTCACGCCCTGTGGTTGCCGTGGCCGGCGATGGTGGCCTTTGTCAATATTTGGCGGAGATAACTACCTTGGTGAAATACAAAATGCCCGTAAAGTTGATCGTTTTGAACAATCATGAGTTGGGCAAAATCTCAAAGGAACAACGCGCCGGGGAATTCGACGTATGGAAGACTTCGCTATCTAATCCGAATTTTGCCGAGTTTGCTCGATCTTGTGGGGCCTGGGGAAAACGAGTGGAGAAACAAAACGAACTAAAAAATGCCATGGCGGCCCTTTTTGATGAGCAGGGTCCCGCACTGTTGGAGATAATGACCGATGTAAACTTGATTTAAGCCAGAATGATGCTACACGGGGACCATCGAAAACGGAATTTTTAAAATAAGGATGTGGCGACTATAATTTCAATTTTCTTGTGGGCATTAGGCATCTATTTTGCCATGGGAATCCTCTTTGCCCTGCATTTTGCTTTTTTTGGGGCAACACGTTTGGATCCGTTGATGGCCAACAGCAAAAAAGTAGTTAGACTTTTGCTTTTCCCAGGAGTGGTGGCTACTTGGCCTTTCTTATTGAAGAAATCCATAAAAAAAAGCACATGATCGCCAGTCAACGTAAAGCACATAAGTTTATCTGGTTGGGCATAGCCATCGTTATTCCCATTTTGCTGTTTTTTGTTATCAGGAATTTGGACATATCCCCTGCCCAAACTACTGTTAAAGGAGATAAAATAGTGGCCAAAAAAGTGGGCAAAACGGTTGAAATCAAGCTTGGCCGTTCTTTTGTGAGTCCCTCGGCCGTGGTTTATGAACTCAATCCTGATGGCGATCCGGAAAAAGTTTTAGGTCAATTGAAGGGAGCAGGGGACTATAGTTTTGAGGCTTCCAAAGGGACCTTGGGTATTAGGGTCGTTGATGAAATCAAGAAAGAGGAACTTTTTAAAATCGAGTTTTAATGGGACTTGCTTATAAACCAGTTTTATGGAACAAGAATAAAAAGACCTACGATAAGTGGATTGCCCTGGCTATGGTGCTGTATCTGGTCATTTTTTTTGTTCTGAGTTTTGTGACCAATCCCGAGATTACTGCTGAAACAGTCATTATACGGGCATTTGGTTCATTGGCAATCCTAATGTTGCACCTTGTTTTAACCATAGGCCCGCTGACCCGATTGAACTCCAAGTTTTTACCGTTATTGTACAATCGCAGACATTTGGGAGTAAGCATGTTCTTGGCGGCTTTGATCCATGGAATATTCTCTATTATTCAGTTCCATTCGCTGGGCAACGTGAATCCCATACGATCCATTTTCACTTCCAATATGGATTATGGCTCTTTGACAAATTTTCCATTTCAGACCCTAGGTTTTTTGGCCTTATTGATTTTGTTCGTTATGGCGTCCACAAGTCATGATTTCTTTCTGCACAACCTAACGGCAAAAACCTGGAAAAGGCTTCATATGATGGTTTATCTGGCATATACGTTGGTGATAGCACACGTTTTTCTGGGGGCATTTCAGCAAGAAGCTTCCTCTTTTACGGTGATATTACTTTTGATAGGGTTCATAGTGGTCGTTTCACTTCATTTAGTCGCTTCCTTTAGAGAGGCCAAGGTTGATCAACAAAGTAATGCAACAGATGGGGAAGGTTGGTTACAGGTATGTAACCCAATTGAAATTGATGAAAGCAGGGCCAAGATTTTTACGGTTTCGGGGGAAAGGATCGCCATTTTCAAAAATCAAGGTAAGCTATCGGCGATTCACAATGTCTGCAAACACCAAGGTGGGCCCTTGGGGGAAGGTAAAATTGTGAATGGTTGCATTACTTGTCCCTGGCACGGGTACCAGTATCTGCCCCATAACGGGCAATCCCCGCCTCCGTTTACCGAAAAAGTGAAAACCTATGAACTAAAAATTCTGGATGGCATGGTTTATATAAATCCAAAGGCTTTTGCGGAAGGCACCGAAATAACCCCAATTCCCTGTTGACATGAAAAAAAGGAAAGAGTTTTATATTGGATATGTTGATGGGGCCGGAACGGAGACCAAAAAAACGCTTAGGAATTTTGTATCGTTCGCTTTGCTTTTCCTTGTGTTAGGGGGATTTCTGTTTGCCTATTTTCAACAACCCGCTTCATCTAGTTTTTACGATTTTGGAAATCCCACTAAAGTCGTGGGAACCTATCACGAATCGCCGTACCCCATGTTACGTGTACAGTTGGCGGAAAACGAATTTAAGGAAATTGTAATGTTGGGTTTCGGCAAGTCCGGTGCCAATCCTTTTTTGGACGAGGCCCGGGAAAAAGAAGGGGATTTAATCGGCGGACAATTGACTATTGAAGGGCAGTTGATTTATTATAATGGGAAAACCCTTTTGGAAATTGATGATGGCCAGAAAATATCGGTTACGGGAAAGGGTGAGGTCAAATCTCCCATTTCGCTGGGAAATATAGTGGTCCAAGGCGAGGTCATCGACCCAAAATGCTATTTTGGGGTCATGAAACCGGGTTATGGAAAAATTCATCGGAGTTGTGCGGCACTCTGCATTTCCGGTGGAATCCCTCCTGTTTTGGTTTCCCAGGACGAAAATGGTACGGAAAGCTATTTTTTACTCACCGATGTGAAAGGTAATGCCATTCATAAAGACATAATACCCTATATAGGGCAACCTTCCAGAATCAGTGGGGACTTACCGAAACTTGGCGATTGGGATATTTTGAAGGTGGATGTTGCCCAAATAGAGAAACTTGACAAGACATCTTCAATATATTAATATGAAGCAAATATTTGGGGTATTACTGTTTTTAACGGCCATGACCGTAGTTGGCCAATCCAAGGATTACAATACTAAAAAGGGATACGCCGTAAATGGGTATGATGTGGTTTCCTATTTTAAGGGAAAAGCATTGGAGGGTAATGAAGACTACGTTGCCCGGTTCGATGGTGTAAAGTTCAAGTTTGTTTCAAAAGAGAATTTGGAGACCTTCAATTCGGATCCACGGGCTTACCTTCCAAAGTATGGAGGCTTCTGCGCCTATGCCGTTGCGGTGGCGGGCAAGAAGGTTTCGGTAAATCCGGAAACTTATGAGATTCGGGATGGCGAGCTCTACCTTTTTTACAATTCGGGGAAGAACAACACTTTGGAATCGTGGTTGGCAGAATCTCCCGAACGCTTAAAGTTACAGGGGGATACAAACTGGGCGAAAATCAAAGAAAAGTAATCCGAAATAATTTTTGGGGAAATGAGTTCAATAAAAAACTTGAAAACGATAAGGATTATCGGAGCAGGGTTATTGATCAGTTGGCTCGGGGCCTTGCCTTTAGGCGTTCTCAATATTACCGCCTTTAACGTTTCGGCTACTCAGGGTATTGGTCCTGCGATCTTTTTTGCATTTGCGGCAATTTCCGTGGAACTTCTCTATGTACGGCTTTCCCTTTGGGGGAACAGAAAATGGGTGTTGGACGAGAAATGGGTCGGCCCACTTTTACTCTTTGGGTGTTTACTGTTACTATTCCTTGCTATTTCGAGTATGCTCAGTGCTTCTGAAATTGCCATTGTACATCAAAAACCCGGATGGGTCGGTCTTATGAATTCTCCTATTTTACTTGGATTTTTATTGAGTATGACCAACCCGCTTCAATTCCCGTTTTGGCTCACTTGGAACAAGGTGCTATTGGAA
>JBCBSN010000111.1:0-13353 GCA_039819225.1 Bacteroidota bacterium
GAAAAGCCTATTATTGATATAGTAACGCAATTAGATACCTCACGGGTGTATGGAGAGCTTTCCCATCCCAAAAGTGGCGGTATCTGTGTTTTTGTAGGCTCGGTCAGGGAATTTACCGATAGCCAAAAGGTGATTTCCCTGGAGTTTGAGACTTACGAGAAAATGGCGATAAAGGAAATGGAGAAGATTGCCCTGGAGGCCTCAAAAAAGTGGGAGCTCCATAAAATCGTAATACAACATGCGGTAGGGGTAAAACGGGTTCAGGAACCCGTGGTGGTCGTAGGTGCGTCCTCTGCCCATAGGGATGCCTGTTTTGAAGCGTGCCGGTTTTTGATCGATACCCTGAAACAAAGGGTCCCCATTTGGAAAAAGGAGCGTTTTACGGACAAATCGGTTTGGGTCTCGGCCCATCCCTAAGGATCGTTTGCTAACTAATGGTCTGGCATCAAGGTTTTCATTGGTAATACAAAATAGGTTGCAACAACAAATTCAGAAAGACAAATTCCTATTATATGGATGCCTGGGAAGGCTAAAATTGTAAAAACGAACCACTGGCATACACAGGTTTATTAAATAATTTTCTTCCTTTGGGGGGTATCAAGCAAAGTTTATGCTTATAGATAATCATAATAGAAGAATAAACTATTTAAGATTGGCGGTAACAGACCGTTGCAACCTAAGATGCAACTATTGTATGCCTTCCGATGGAATAAACTTTGCCAAGAACGATAAGCTGTTCACTTTGGAAGAGCTATCCCGTTTGGCCGCCATCCTGGTATCCCAAGGCATAGACAAGATACGGATTACGGGGGGAGAACCTTTTGTGCGCAAAGACCTTATGGTATTGCTTCGAAATTTGGTGAGACTTAAAGGTCTTACGGATATTTCGGTTACTACGAATGCCACGCTCATAGGCCCATACATTGATGAATTAAAGGAACTGGGAATCCGCAATGTAAACGTTAGTCTGGATGCCATCAATCGGGATACCTTTGAAAAAATAACCCGTAGAAACCACTATGATATCGTGCATGCCAATATGTTGCGATTGATTACCGAGGGCTTTAACGTTCGGATCAATTGCATTGCCCTTGAAGGGCAAAATACCCAGGATATTCTTCCTATGTTGGAGCTTACCAAACACTTTGATGTAGGGGTTCGTTTTCTGGAAGAGATGCCGTTTAACGGGGGTAGCCGAAGTTTTGAAACCATCGCTTGGGATTATAAGCGTATCCTGGCCCATATTAAGAAAGCTTTCCCGAATTATTATCGGTTGGAATCGCCAAAGACTTCTACGTCCATCAATTATAAAATACCCGGATTTAAAGGCACATTTGGCGTTATCCCCTCTTTTAGTAGAACCTTTTGTGGCAGTTGCAACCGGCTTCGGATTTCCGCCACGGGCGACGTTATTACGTGTCTTTACGGGAAGCCAAAGATGAACCTAAGGGACATACTGCGCGGGGAGGATTCCGAGGAAAAGATTAAGGAGCAGATCCTCAAGGCTATCGGAAGCAGGGCCAAAACGGGTTTTGACGCACAACGAGAACATACCGGGGTTTTTCAAAGTTCCATGACTTCAATCGGCGGTTGATGCAACAAGAGCTCTCACATATAGATGGTGATGGGAATGCCCAAATGGTAGATGTTTCCCATAAAAAGGCAACGGTACGTATGGCAAGGGCTTCCGGAAGGGTAGAATTTCCGCAGGAGGTCTTTGAGAACTTGGCGGCCCATCAGTTCCTGGGCAAAAAAGGAAGTATTCTACAGACGGCGACCATCGCTGGAATTCAGGCTGCAAAAAAGACCGCTGAACTTATCCCCTTATGCCATCAATTGCAACTTTCCAAAATCGATATCGATATTATTCCCGTCAAAAATACCCTTCGTATTGTATGCACCGTAAAATGCACGGAGCGCACAGGAGTGGAAATGGAAGCGCTCACCGGAGTGTCCGTAAGTGCATTGACCATTTATGATATGTGCAAGGCACTTTCACAGGATATCCGTATTTCGGAAATTCGATTGGAGCAAAAAACAGGGGGGAAACATGATTTTGGCCGATAGTCTTTATGGATTGGTCTTGTCCGGGGGTCAGAGTTCCCGCATGGGCAGGGATAAAGGGCTTATAACCTATTACGATAAACCCCAACGGGAATACCTGTATCAATTGTTGGATGCCCTCTGTCAAAAAACCTTTATGAGCGTTCGATCGGAACAAAGGGATAAAATTCCGTCCAAGTTCAATGTGATTTTAGACGAGGACAAATTTCGCGGACCTTTTAACGGATTGTTGTCGGCACACCTTCAATTTCCTAAAGCAGCCTGGCTGGTACTCGCCTGTGATCTTCCCCTAATAGATTCAATAGCCCTACGCCGACTCATTTCGGAAAGGGATATAACGGCTATGGCAACGGCTTATGCGTTAAAAGACAATCCGTTACCGGAACCTTTGTGCGCTATTTGGGAACCGGAGTCCCTTGTACGTGCCAAGACCTATTTGGAGGACGGAAAGGGTAGCTGTCCCCGCAAATTTTTGATTCATTCTCGGATTAAATTGGTTTTTCCGAAAAATCCCCAGGTATTGCTCAACGCCAATTCCCATGAGGAGTATAGGATGGCCCTGGAAAAACTGGCCATTTCATGAATGGGCAGCGCTACATACGGCAGACCGCATTAAGTGGTTTTGGATCTGAAGGGCAAGCTAAATTGGCGGCATCCAAAGTGCTCGTTATTGGCGCCGGAGGTTTGGGAATCCCTGTTTTAGTTTATTTGAATGCCATGGGAGTTGGAACACTGGGTATTATGGACGGGGATACCGTTTCATATTCCAATCTACACAGGCAGGTTTTGTTTGATGAAGTGGATGTAGGCCGGTCCAAGGTCAATGTGGCGGCCCAAAAATTGAAGGCACAGAATTCAACAACGCATTTTGTTGTACGGGACTCCTTTCTGACCCATAAAAACGCTTTGGAGGTTATAGCTCCTTTTGACGTGGTAGTGGACGCCTCGGACAATTTTCCCACACGATATTTGGTGAACGATGCCTGTGTAATCCTTAATAAACCTTTTGTATACGGGGCATTGCATGGCTTTGAGGGGCAAGTGAGCGTTTTTAACCATAACCATGGCCCTACCTATCGCTGTTTGTTCCCAAAAATGCCGGGTCCAGAGGAAGTGCCCGATTGCAATACCAATGGCGTACTTGGCATACTCCCTGGAATCGTGGGAAACTTTCAGGCCCTGGAAACCGTAAAAGTAATCGCCGGTATAGGGGAGGTGCTTTCGGGTAAGTTATTGATTTATGATGGGCTTTCGTATCGCTTATCGACCATAAAACTTAAGAAAAATCCATCAAATTTGGTTATCAAGGAATTGTTGGGCACTTACGATCTTGAATGTGGCGATGGTATTAAATCTATTTCGGTAAATCAACTTCAAGACTTGCTAAAGGACCGACCTCTGCAACTCATCGATGTACGAACACCCAAGGAATATGAGGGTCATCATTTGGAAGGCGCCAAAAATATTCCGCTGCCCAATATAAAAGAGCGAAGTTCCGAAATCGACTTTGACCAGCCGATCTATTGCATTTGTCAATCAGGTAATCGAAGCCTGAAGGCTATCAAAGTGCTACAAAAATTGAATCCCAATACCCTAATGATCAATGTAACTGAGGGCATGGACAATCTTAGGGCGCATGCTGCTAAGTACTGAAGCCTTGTTGTTACTTTGTTTGGGCTTTTTTCTGGTCGCCACCTTATACGCTTCCGTGGGGTTTGGAGGTGGATCTAGTTATTTGGCCTTATTGACCCTTTTTTTTATTAGTTTTTTTACCATTCGGTCCATTGCCCTGGTCTGTAACTTGGTGGTGGTCTCGGGCTCTACATATCTTTACTTTAAATATGGCCATGCTCGGATGCGGGATTTTTTCCCCTTTGTGATCACTAGTATTCCCATGGCATTTTTGGGGGCTTCCTTTCGTTTACGAGAGCAGGTGTTTTTTGTTATTTTGGGGTGTTCTTTAATCGTTTCTGCCCTATTTTTGGCCTGGCAGACGTATTCCGCCCTGTCCCGTTCGCACAGGACACGGCCCTATCCCATCATGCTGAACTCTATTATAGGAGGCGCAATAGGATTTTTATCCGGGCTGGTCGGGATTGGCGGAGGTATATTTTTAGCCCCGGTACTGCACCATTTGCGCTGGGGAACGCCCTTAAAGATTGCCGCATTGGCCAGCTTTTTTATTCTGGTAAATTCAGTTTCAGGTGTGGGAGGTCTCTTTCTCTCCGGGACTTTGGAACTGCCATGGCGGGAAACCTTGGTTTTGGGCTTCACTGTTTTTCTGGGAGGACAACTAGGGATACGGTTAAGTTTAAGGCGATTATCCGCCAACGGCATAAAACGACTTACGGCACTTTTGGTCTTCTTGGTGGGCTTGCGGGTGTTGCTAAAAAATGGACTGGAACTGATATGATTTCTTTTGAAAAGGCTTTTCGGGAGGTGATGAAGCATACCCAGGAATGGGGCAATGAACAAGTTCCTCTTTTGGAGAGCACAGGACGTGTTTTGGCGGCACCTATTTTGGCCGATAGGGATTTCCCACCTTTTGACCGGGCTACTAGGGATGGGATTGCCATTTGTTCTACTGCCTTGGAAAAGGGGAAAACGGCCTTTCCCATTGTAGGGATGCAAAGCGCTGGCATGCCCCAACAGCAAATAGGTTCCCCAGATCATTGTATGGAAGTGATGACCGGGGCCATGGTTCCCTTAAATACCGATACCGTTATCATGTATGAGAAAATATCCCTTGAAGATGGGATTGCCAAAATAACGGGAAATCCTAAAAAGGGGCAGAACATTCACCGAAAGGGAAGCGACTTAAAGAAAGGGGAAGTAATACTGCCAGGGGACATAAGGATAACAGCGGCGGAAATTGGGGTATTGGCCACGGTGGGCCAAGATTACGTAACGGTAAAAAAAATGCCCAAGATAGGGGTGATATCCACGGGAAACGAATTGGTGGATATTTCAACGATACCGTTGCCCCATCAGATTCGGAAATCCAATGTATTATCCCTTTACGCGGCACTTTCCCGGGAAAACATCCGCCCTGAACTGATCCATCTGAAGGATGAGAGGACCGTGCTTCAGGAAAGGGTATCCAAGGCTATTAGAGAAAATGATGTACTGCTCTTGAGCGGCGGGGTTTCCAAGGGAAAATTCGATTTTGTCCCAGAGGTACTGGAAGCCTTGGGTGTGGCAAAGACCTTCCACCGGGTGGCCCAACGCCCTGGAAAACCTTTCTGGTTTGGGGTTCAGGAAGTATTGGGCACTACAGTCTTCTCCTTTCCGGGAAACCCTGTTTCTACCTATGCCAATTACCATATCTATTTTGTTCCCTGGTTGTATCGCAGTTTGGGTCTTCCCTATCCTAATAGGGAAGTGATTTTGTATGAGGCCATTGCGAATACCCTTCCGTTGACCCGATTCGTTCAGGTGAAAACCTTTTGGAAAAATGGGAGTCTATATGCCAAGCCTATTCAAGATGGGGGCTCCGGGGACATGGCCAGCTTGACCCGTTCAGATGGTTTTATTCGATTGGCACCAAAGGAGAACGCCCATAAAAAGGGTTCTATGGTACCCTATATTCCAAAATAGAAAAGAGTATACCTGGTTCGAGGGCAAATTTGCACTCGACTTGGGGAAAACAAGTTTTGCCCATTTTCACCAATGGAAAATTTACACTAGCGTAGGAAAAAATAGAAATAATAAAGAAACATAGCATCCTTATCTATGAAAATGATATTGCTTCTTTACAGCACTTTAATGGCAATGTTCTGGAAATTGTTTTTACCGATAATTCTGCTTTCCAACGTATGGCAACTTACGCACGACAGGATTTTGAACAACATTATAAAATTCCGGAAAGACTTATATTTAACAAAGAGATAAAGACCGTTAGGAATTAAAAAGTCTTTCATATTCTTAGTTTAGACTCTCAAAAATAAACGTTGGACCAGTAACGAAATTAGAAAAATGAACCTATTCAATTATTTAACATTTTGCATGGTCTTGCCATTAAGCTTATCGGTAGTTCCCATTGTTGCGCAACATCAGCATGATGGCCTACACCATTGGGAGATTCCAAGTCAAGATCCGGATCGCATTATATTGACGTTCCATGGTGATCCGGCAAAAAACCGGGCCGTCACCTGGCGTACTGATACAAGTATTTCCCGGGCGGTCGCACAAATTGCCGAGGCCGAGGTAAATTCAGGATTTGCGGATAATGCCGTCACCTTGGATGCCGAAACGGAACAGTTTGACCTGGGTTTATACAAAGGGAATGCATCCTTGATCGTCCACTACCATAGTGTAGTGTTCGAGGGATTGAAACCCGATATGCTGTATGCCTATCGTGTCGGGGATGGCGAGACGTACTGGTCTGAATGGATTCAGTTTCGTACCGCAAAAACGGATTATGCGCCAACTCAATTCGTATATTTTGGGGATGCCCAGAATGATGTTCTCGCCCATTGGTCACGTGTAATCCGCATGGCCTATCAAACCGCCCCCAACGCCTCATTCGTCATCCATGCCGGAGACCTCATCAATACGGCACATCGGGATCAGGAATGGGCAGAATGGTATAAAGCCGGTGGATTTATCCATAGCCAATGGACCGCAATACCCGTTGTTGGAAATCATGAATTCTCGTCCATTGAAAAGGGAGAGGCAAGGAAACTCTCCATTCAATGGCGCCCTCAATTTACGCTACCAATAGAAAAAGATTTGGCCCCGGAATTGCATGAGACCGTATATACTGTTGATTATCAGGATACGAGGATCATTGTCCTCAACTCCAACGATTTCCTGGAAGAGCAGACCAAGTATATTGAAGAGCAATTGAAAAACTGTACGGCCAAATGGAAGATTATTAGCTGTCATCACTCCGTATTCTCACCGGCAAAAGGACGTGACTTCCAGTTCGCTCGGGAGAACTGGAAGCCACTTCTTGATAAATACGGTGTTGACCTAGTGCTCAACGGTCATGACCACACGTATGCACGGGGTCATGTCCCTATTCGAACCACGGACTCGGAAAATGCTGCCGATCTTGGTACGGTCTATGTTACATCCGTTAGTGGCCCCAAGCAGTATCAATTGGATATTGAACAAATGAAAGCCTACTCAACTCAGGGATATCAACTGGACAAGGCAGCTGAACAGACCCAATTCTTCCAGGTCATCACTATTGAGGATAACACCTTGACCTACGTGGCCTACACCGCGCTAGGGGAAGAATATGATCGTGCCGTGATTACCAAGGACTTTGGTACCGGAAAGAAGAAACTGTGGCAGAAGGGAGAGTAGTCGTTTTTCATGTAATCCCGCTCCATACCCCCGAAACCAAAGGGCCTTATCGGTAGTACGGCATGGCATGTCCTTTGTGGATACCACGAAGTTCGTCTCCCAATAGACAAAATGGAGGAAGAAATGTTGGTTTTAAACATAGGATACGGATAGGGAAAATAATTGATGTAGATCAAAACAGGCCCTAAAACCTTAAGCCTCTAAAGCGGATTTTTCCTGTGATAGTTGACCAAGAGGGAAACCACGGAATTATAACTTTGGATACCCTCTTCTTGGTTATTGGCCTTTAGGAAAGAGTCATAGATTCCTTTAAAAATGGGTTCCATAGGATTTTCATAGCGTTTCCAAAAATCCGACATTTCCCTGTAGTTCTTTTGTACTCCGGGATTTAGTTGGTCATACAGTTCCGTAAAGAGGGTCTCGTCACGTCGTTTTATTTCGGACAGGCAATAACCCAGCGCATAGGCCGCGGCGGTATATTGAAAATAGGGATCATCACTGTTTGCCGTCACGAGGTATCCAATAAGATTGGTCTCGTCTTCGGCGGAGTAGCCGATTTGGTGCCCTATCTCATGCCCGGCGACCACCGGAAATCTAAATTTGGGCAATCGTCCATTGACCTGCGCCTCCTGGGTAAAGGGATTTAAATAGCCCCCATAGCCCATATAGCTCAAGGCAGTACTGAAAAGGGATTTTTTGATGCTCTTGCGATTATAGTCCAAAAAAGGAAGTTGCTTTCCCAATTTTTTATAACCTTGCACCGTTTTTTCGAAAATCTCCCTACGGGAATACGGGACGTTCACGCATTCGGCGGTATCCTGGGTTATGGCGAATTGAAGGCGATTGGTTTTTTGTACAAAACGCCGCGTTACCATCACCAGTTCTTTTTGGGTATGGGTATCGGACAGCCCCATTTTCTGTGTAATGGGTTGTCTGTAATAGTTGAGGCCCCAAAGAAGGTGAAAGGTAAAGTAGGCTACGGCAAGAATCATGATAAGGTCTCGAAAAAGACTCAGCGGTGCCATTTTGATACGCCTTCTTTTGGAGTATAGGTAGCCCGCGCCCAACAGAAATAGGGAAAAATACAGAAGATCTCCCACAGAAAAGGGAATCCAACCGAGAAGGGCACGAAAAAAACAGGAGATAAACGGATATATCCCTTCGCTATAGTACTTCTCAATAAGAACAGGATGGTTCGCTAACCATTTGATAAGCAGTATTTGCGGAATCAATGAAATTGCGATACCGTTTTTTAACCTATTCTTCATCGATTCAAAAGTAGTGATTTCCTTTTTCTATCCGTATTTTTGAAAACAAAAGGAAAAAGTACTATGGGTAAGGAAATACGGCAATTACAACCCAAAGCGGTTTGGAATAATTTCGCAGATCTTAATGCGGTACCCAGACCGTCAAAAAAAGAGGAGCGGATAATTCAATTTATGATGGACTTTGGAAAATCCCTAGGATTGGAAACCATTTCCGATGCCGTAGGGAACGTAATTATCCGAAAACCTGCAACAAAGGGTATGGAAGACCGTAAAATGGTAACACTTCAGTCGCACCTGGATATGGTGCACCAAAAGAACACGGACACCGATTTTAATTTTGACACCCAAGGAATCGCCATGATGATCGATGGGGATTGGGTTAAGGCCCAGGGAACCACACTAGGTGCGGACAATGGTATAGGGGTGGCCGCCATTATGGGGCTCTTGCAAAGCACGGATATCGCTCATCCTGCCTTGGAAGGCCTTTTCACCATAGATGAGGAGACCGGAATGACAGGGGCCATGGGTCTGGAAGGCGGATTGCTCCAAGGCGAAATGCTACTGAATCTGGATACGGAAGAAGATGATGAATTGGATATTGGCTGTGCCGGCGGAATTGATGTTACCGCTACGCGGAATTACGGAGAAAAATCCGTTCCTCGTGGGGTATTGACCTATAAGTTAGAGGTAAAGGGCCTTCGTGGCGGTCATAGCGGTATGGATATCCATCGTGGGTTTGGTAATGCCAATAAGATCATGAACCGATTGCTCTACCATACCTCGGAGCGATATCACATGCGTATCGCGGAAATAGATGGTGGTGGGTTGCGTAATGCCATTCCCAGGGAAAGCAAGGCCATAGTTGTAGTGGATAAGTCCCACGGCACCGATTTTGAGAATATGTTAAGGGGCGTGATTACCGATATTGTCCGTGAATTACAGATTACGGAACCCGATCTTTGGATAAATTTTTCCGAACTTAGGATCGCTCCCAAAAAAGTAATGGGCCTGGGCGCGCAGGAAAAAATGTTGAAGGCCATTTATGCTGCCCATAATGGAGTATATGCCATGAGTGCGGCAATTCCCGAACTTACGGAAACTTCGAATAATATGGCCCGCGTAGAGGTTAAAAATGGAACATTAAAGATTGCTTGCCTTACCCGTTCCTCGGTAGATTCCGCTAAAATGGATTTGGCCCATACCTTAAAGGCCACCTTTGAACTGGCCGGATGCAAGGTTTCCTTTAGTGGCAGGTATCCGGGTTGGCAGCCCAACCCTAATTCCGAGATTTTAAAGGTGCTCACCGGAAAGTATGAGGAACTGTTCTCGGAAAAGCCCAGGGTAGTGGCCTGCCATGCCGGTCTGGAATGCGGTATCTTGGGACAGAACTATCCTGAAATGGACATGATCAGCTTTGGCCCCACCATTTTGGGGGCCCACTCTCCGGATGAGCGTGTCAGCATTCCATCGGTACAAAAATTTTGGACCTTTTTATTGGCCATTTTAGGCGATGTCCCAAAGAAATAACAGTACAGGACATACCTAAATCCCGAGCCAAGAGGGCAAAAAAAGGTGACCAAACGTAGCCGAAGCGGCGCTCGTCTAAATTATTGGGCTATTCCGGTAATTTCAAGATCAAAGACCAGATCCGCATTAGGGGGAATAACGCCTCTGGAACCGGCTTCCCCATATCCTAAATGTGGCGGAATAAATAGACGTACCTTATCCCCGACTTTCATGGACATTAAACCTTCTTTAAAACCCGGGATTGTACGCGCCTCGGGACTATAGTCAAAAGCCATTGGGCCATAAAGTCCCCTTTGTACTTTTTGTGGATTATATTTATTGAATTTTGTTTCGATTTCCGGAATATTGCTGTCAAAGAGATTCCCATCCTGCAAATAACCGGCATAAAGGACATTTACCTTTTGCCCAATTTTGGGTTTTTCACCATCACCTTCTTTCACGGTAAGGATTTTTAGACCGGAGGGCAATGCTTTTGCCTTTTCTTTTTGCTGTGCCAGCTCCGCTTTTAAGTCTGCCTTCATCTTTTCAAAGGCCGCTATTTTGGCCTCTTCCTCTGCAAAATAATTCGTCATCACCTGTACGGCATCGAATTTTTTGGCGTCCCTGCCATTGCGTATGATTTCTACACTGTTCATGGTTACCGGAGATTCCGGCTTGTCCACGGGTACGGTCTTAACGTTCGCAATGGAGTCAACTACCTCCATCCCTTGGACTACCTCTCCAAAAACCGTGTGTCTGCCATCCAAAAAAGGCGTTTCCTTATGGGTGATAAAAAACTGGCTTCCATTGGTGCCCCCAGGCCCCGAATTGGCCATGGATAGGATACCGGCCTTGGAATGGCTCAAGGAATCGTGGATCTCGTTCTTGAATTTATAACCTGGGTTACCACCCCCTGTACCAGTAGGGTCTCCACCCTGAATCATAAAATCTTTGATGACCCGGTGAAAGATAACCCCATCATAAAACCTTTTGTTTTTGTATTCATCGTTTACAAAGGGGCTGGTACCTTCGGCCAAGGAAACAAAATTGGCCACTGTTACCGGTGTTTTTTCATATTCCAGGGACAGGATGATTTCTCCTTTATTGGTCTTTATATCGGCAAACAGACCGTCTCCCAAATCGGCATATTGGCTTTTGCAGTTGGTTAGGAGAACGGCCAGGGTAGTCAATAGAATAAACGTTTTTCTCATCGGTGCTGTTTTGTTTCTGTTTTCTATGTAGTATTCAGTATTCGCTAAAATTAATTGGTGTCAAGTAATTTCCGGGCTTGATAATCCGTTTTAATCGTTGGTCGTACCATGTTTTCCGTAAGTCATTTGAAAATCGGTTTTTATAGTATTGCGTTAGTAGGCATTGAGCAGCTGATATGGATGGAACATATGCCTGCCGACTGGTATGATACAAAACTATTCGCCATCCGTTTTCTTCTTAATTTCCAAGATAGATATAGTAGATTTTAAGGGAACGTTGATCCCTATTCTATTATTGTCCCCATGGTAGCCATATCCTAGGGAGGAGGGAAATAAAAAAGTGGCCGTCTCTTTTTCCTTTAATAGTTTTATACTGTTTCGCAATCCAGGAAAGAGTTCCTGTTTATCCACTTTATAGGTGAGAAGACCTATTTCCTTACTGGAGTAAATAGTGTCGTTCTCCAAGGAAAGGATATTATAGGTAAGGCGCACCAGATCATCCGGTTGTGGTGTATATTCGGCATCAGGGTTCTTAATATCGTAATAGTACCAAGATCCACTGGCACTTTGAAGATAGTGGTGCAAGCTATCCTTGGATATGATTTCCCGAATCTGTTTTTCTTCCTTAACCAAGAGTGCCTTGGACCGCGCTACAGACGCCTTGAAAAAGCTGCCTGAATTTACTTTCACGGGTCTTCGCGGCTCGGGCTCGCCGCAACTTAGGAAGAATAGGAAGAGTATAAGATAGGGCCGGAATCTCATGAGTTCAGTTTCTCCTTATAGTTATCGAGCAAAGACTTAAAGTAGGTCACGGTTTCCGGGAGTGAAAGGTCACTCTTTCCGCCCGCTGCATTATTATGACCGCCACCATCAAAGTGTGCATTGGCAAATTCATCCACTAAAAAACTTCCAACGGAACGAAAGGATATCTTTATGATACCTTCTTCCTTGTTTTCAATAAAGATTACAGCGAAGACAATGCCCTCTAAGGTAAGCCCATAGTTCACAAAACCTTCGGTATCGCCCTTTTTAAAGTCGTAGGCATCCAATTCTTCCTGGCTCAGCGTAATATAGACGGTATTATACGGCTCCAGGATTACCATATTATTTAGGGCACGGCCCAATAAATGCAATCTACTTGGCGTATTGGTATCAAAAACGGCATTATGGATAGCACTGTTGTCGGCCCCCAAATCAATAAGATGGGCCACGACTCTATGTGTTCTGCTGGTGGTAGAGGGAAACTTAAAGGATCCGGTATCCGTCATGATACCGGCGTAAAGGCAATTGGCCATTTCCAAGGTAAGTGAATCAATATCCCCTAGGAATTCAATAAAGTTATAGACCATCTCACAGGTAGAGCTCATACTAACATCGGAGTACATGATAGCGGCGTAGTCCGATGGTTCCTGGTGATGGTCTATCATCACAAAAGTGGCCCCCAAATTTTTTAGGGGTTTTTCCAGTTGTCCAGTTCTGCCTAGATGGTTAAAGTCCAATGTAAAAATGATAGAGGCCTTTTCCAGCGCTTTTTTGGCCTGTCTATTCTCCTTTTCATAATTAAGGATTTGATCATTGCCGGGCATCCACTTTAGAAATCTGGGATAATCGTTAGGGACGATCACTCTGGCCTTATGCCCCTGGTTTCGTAGGTAGTGCCAAAGGGCAAGCGTAGAGCCAATGGCATCCCCATCAGGATTTTTGTGGGGAACAATAACAACGCTTTGGGGGGTGGATAACAATTTCTTTACCGCCTGTATATCCTCTAAATTCATGCGCGCAAATATACAATAATATTGCTGATACGATAGTGGTTGAGGCCCGCAAGAACAACTTTGGATGCTCCCTTGGAATTCTCTTATCCAAATAAGTATGTAAAGGCTTGGTCAAAAGTTGTCGGTTGATGGGAAAAGCGTATTTTTGCCAAAAATTTTTAAGAGATGACGACCAATAGAACGTTTACCATGATCAAACCAGATGCGGTTGAAAAG
>JBCBSN010000112.1:0-13353 GCA_039819225.1 Bacteroidota bacterium
GCCGAAATCCCGGCATCCACGGTTAATACATCGTCCTCGTTCATAGGGATACGAACCAAGATACCCGAGGTAGCATCGGTAAGTTCCTCGGTCCCCTCCCCACCTGTTACCGCAGCGTTGTTTCCATCCTGGCCATAGTAACTAAAAAGCAAATCGATTTCCGCGGCTTCCAGAACCCTCGGTGTATACGTAGGCGATTGCTGTGCGTATCCCAAATAAAGGCAAGAAAAACAGAGGATGTGGAAGAGGGGTTTCAAATTCAAATACAAATGTCAAACTCAAATACAAAAATCAAATGCAAATACAAATGTCAAACTCAAACGCAATGGATGCATTTCCCTGCTTTTAAATTGATTCATTTTCAAATTTCCAAATTGAAATATTTTCAAATTATTCGACCCCATTGCGCTATTACAAAGATGGGCCTTCGATCCCCACCCAACACCAAAACGACCCCTTGACTGCGCTCGGGGTAAGTTCGACCATCATCTTCCGCGGCACTTCGTTTGCACAAGATGGGCCTCACTTAATTACATCCACAACCACCCCCGGACTTACCGCCATTGGCCCCTGCAGCTCCTTCGCGATACACCTGAAAATTGGTCTCATAACGCTCACTGGTCTTGGCGGACAACTCCATCTCCCCATCATTCAAATATACTTTATCATATTCCTTTACGGCAACGCAGGAAATGGAACATACGGCCAATAAAACAACTAATACTACCTTTTCCATGTCTTTAGATTAGGGGTTATTGTCAAATAGGATTCCACTGCTTTTATGGATTTTGTTGTCGACATCCACCAAGATTACCTCCGTACCGCCCAATTGGTTCACCAGCGCCAGGCCGGCATCCTTGCCCATAATAAAAACCGCCGTTGCGAGAGCGTCACAGAGTTCGGCACTTTTCGAAAAAATGGATACACTGTTTATCCCTGTCGAGGGCCAACCTGTCCTTGGATCGATAATGTGGGTATACTTCTTCCCTTTAAAGATAACGAACCGCTCATAATTCCCCGATGTGGCAACGGAGGACTCCACAATGGGCAGCCAAGAAAAAATACGATCCTTGCTCAACGGATTGGCGATTCCGATCAACCACTTTTCTCCACTGGCTTTTGTCCCCCAGGTTGTGAGGTCTCCCGCAGCATTGATGATTCCCGCTACTACTTGCTTGGACACCAAAAGTTCCTTGGCTTTATCCGCGGCATAGCCTTTTCCTATGGCCCCAAAGGAAATCTTCATTCCCGGTTGTTTTAGGAAAACCGTGTTTTTTTGAGGGTCAAGAACAATCTTCTTGTATCCTACCTTGGCGATGGATTTTTTAATTTGGGCCTCCGTGGGAAGGTGCTCCATGCTGCCATCAAATTTCCATATTTTGTCCATGGAACTATAGGATATATCAAAAGCTCCATCCGTAATCTCGGAAATCTGCTTGCATCGTTCGATCAGCTTAAAGAATTCATTGCTCACCTCTACGGGTTTGATCCCAGCATTTTTGTTGATCAAGGAGGTTTCCGAATCCGGGTCCCATGAAGATATCATTTTTTCGATACGGGTAATCTCGGCCACTGCCTCATCGATATTAATATAGCCCAGTTCCTCCGTGGGAGCTACTACGGTAATATCAAACCGGCTGCCCATGAGCCCCATAGCCTTCTTTACCGTAACGTATTTACGGTCCTGGCCATGGGCGGTGAGGGCCATAAGACCCAAAAGCAAGGAAACGATTACCCTCACTCCAAAAATGTATTTAAATGTGAAATATACTGTTCCGGGCCCAGTTTTTGATATCCCGTTTTTCCTAGCGGCCTTCCCTGCTTGTCCAGGACGAGGATTAACGGAAAGTGGCCTTTGGGATTATACTTTTCTGCCAAAACTTTATTTTCAGTCACGCGTTCTGCGGATAGGGCATTGGACTTCTTTCTGGGAAAATCCGCTTTATAGAGTACATAACGCTCATCGGCATATTTTTTAAAGACCGGGGATTGCCAAATATCCCGATTTAACTTCATGCACGGGGTGCACCAATCCGATCCGGAAAAGACCAGGATAAGGGGCTTATCCTCTTTAAACGCCGTTTCCAAAGCTTCGGTGTAGGTAATACTCCAGTTTTGGGCAAAGGCCGTCATGGAAAACGTAAAGGCAAATATGTATATGATTTTCTTCAAGATATCTTTTTGGGAAGCGATAGTTAAACTATTCAAAAACCCTTAACAGATTGGCATCAAGCTCCGTCCTGAATACTTTTAAGGGCCTAGCGGGATTACTGTCTACCTGGTTCAATGGGGTGCCGTCCTGTTCAAAGCGCGAACCATGGACATCACAAAAGAAAATTCCCCCATCAATGTTGGCAAAACGTACCTGATCATAGGCCTCATGGCTACAGACCTGACTTGCCGCCACAAATTGGCCTTCCAGGTTTCTTACGACCACTACCAAATCCTTAAGGATAAAATCACCGTTATTGGCCAATTTTGCCCCCTCTTCGGAATTGAGGTCAATTGTAAAGTCAACTCCGGTAGGCTCCGGAATGTTGCCTCCTCCGTCATCGTCCTTTGAACATCCATTAAGGCAGGGAAATGTAATTGCAAAAGCTGCTCCCGCTCCCAGACTCCTTAAAAACTCCTTCCGCTCCATAGCAATTTCTTTACTATAAACAACGTTCTATTTGGGCTAATCGTATGCCTACTTTGAAGCTATGGACGCAATTGTAGTAGTTCAAAAGGCGATTTGGGAATACTGGAACTTTTCGAAAAACAAAATAACCCGATAAAAAGTGCACTAGATTGGTCAATCCTTGGGGTCTGTACTTCTAAAATACTAGTATACGAATGTGCCGAATTCGCTTTGAATCGTAAGCCTTTTGGACAGCGAATCCTCTACCCTCCCGATAATTCGGGCCGAAACCCCAAAAGTTTCCGAAATTCGTATGATATCCTCGGCGATGGACTCGTTGACATAACATTCCAGGCGATGGCCACAATTGAAGACCTGATACATTTCCTTCCAGTCCGTCCTGGATTGTTCCTGAATCAGGCGAAATAAGGGCGGTAAGGGAAAAAGGTTGTTCTTGACTATGTGAAGATGATCCAAAAAATGAAGTATCTTGGTCTGTGCCCCTCCGCTACAATGAATCATTCCGTGGATATCACTTGCCCTATACTTTTCAAGGATTTTCTTTACTATAGGAGCGTAAGTTCGGGTGGGGGAAAGCACTAGTTTTCCTGCATCCAGGGGGGTATCCCCTATCCTATCCCTGAGTCGCATTTTACCGGAGTACACCAACTCCTCCGGAACCGCGGCATCATAGCTTTCCGGATACTTTTTGGCCAGATACTTGGCAAAAACATCATGCCTGGCAGAAGTAAGTCCATTACTTCCCATACCGCCATTGTATTCCTTTTCGTAGGCAGCTTGGCCAAAGGAGGCAAGCCCAACAATGACATCCCCCGATCGGATGTTGGCATTGTTTATGACATCTTCTCGCTTCATACGGGCCGTAACGGTGGAATCTACGATAATGGTGCGCACCAAATCGCCAACGTCCGCTGTTTCTCCCCCCGTGGAATGAATGGTAATAGCATGATCGGCCAAATCCGAAATGAGTTCCTCTGTACCATTGATTATGGCCGAAATCACTTCACCAGGAATTAAATTTTTGTTCCTTCCAATGGTGGAGGAAAGCATGATATTGTCCACAGCCCCAACACAGATCAAATCATCCAGATTCATGACCAGGGCATCCTGGGCAATGCCCTTCCAAACGGAGAGGTCGCCGGTCTCTTTCCAATACATGTAGGCCAGGGAAGACTTGGTGCCGGCCCCATCCGCATGCATTACCAAACAATATTCGGGGTCATTGGTAAGATAATCCGGAACAATTTTACAGAATGCCTTGGGAAACAGTCCTTTATCTACATTTTTAATGGCGTTGTGCACGTCCTCCTTAGAAGCGGAAACACCTCTTTTACTGTATCTTTCACCGGTTGCACTCATATAAAATGGTTTTGCGCAAAAATAGGGGAATCCCTTCAATGAAATGCGCCAGCCGATTTTAATTTGGAGTACGGCCACCTATCTTTGGACTATTTTAAACCATTATTGTCCGGATAAGAATAAAAAATCTACAACGCCCCGGGACTTTTGGAAATAAGAAGGTAAGATTAAGAGCTTGTTAAGAATTTGTAAATTATTTTTTGACCACGGTAGAAGCTGTTTGAAATTTTCACAAGATATTGGAGATTTCAAACTTCTGTTCCAAGAAATCTTCAAAACTTCCCAAAGACCCCAAAACCAAGGACTCCTCTTTTGGGAACATTGTTCCCGGAAGCGGCCCCTGTAAATCCGGCCATAAGACCCAGGGCATCTGTGATTTCAAAAATTCCTTTGAGCCCTACGGCCAAAAATTCCTGATCGTTTACATACAGCCCGTTCAACAAGTTGCCCGGCGGCAGAACAATATCCCCATTTTGAAAAGAAACCGAACTGTCCATAAAGGCAATGACCCATAGTCTATCTAACGGTAGTATCCCAAAATCCGCTCCCAACCTGAAATTGGAACTATAGCCATTAAAACGGGTATCTACCCCCGTATAGGCTTGCACGAACATCCGATCAAAACTTCGCCCTACATTAAGGCGTGGTGCGATCGTCCAGGTATCGTATCCCGATCTCAAGGCCTCTTCCTCAAAAAAAGTGGAAGTATTGGTCTCAACGTTCAATTGTGCGGAGAGCACCCATTTATCATTAAGTAGTCTATGCTTCACTCCAAGGCCAATATTGCCCAAGGCCGTTCTAGAGCCCTCTTCAGAAAACGGCATTCTAAATTCCTGCAAGTTCAATCGCCCTGATCTAAGAAATTTAAAAGGTACGTTTACGATAAGTGTGGTAGCATCCGTTAATCCATATTCCCCATACAATTGTAGGGTATTGTCCGATATTTCACGTTCCGTATCCCTATCGGGGTTTGCAAAAAGCTCTTCATATCCTGAGATACTGTAAAAGGAAAGTTGAATATAGGATGTATTCTTGGCCTGCGTCCATGCCCCTTGCGGATAGAGGGCCAGAGAATTTACAAATAATAGTATTGTAATTATTCTTGTCATACAAATGGAATTTTACGAGGTCCCGAAGGAACAAACGGATTTCTGCGGATTAGTCCTTTTTCTATACCGCCCTTACAGTTTCTTTTAAAAAATGTGGAATTGAAACGGCACGGGTGCATGGCGGCGCACTATAACTTTCAATACCTTCCATTATTTTTCCCTTAATCTTTTCAAAGAAGAAAAACTCCCCCTCTAGCACTTGAGAGGGATGCCGTAAGGGACCTTAATTCCAAAAAATGAAATCCGTTCTATGCCCATCGCGGATCTGGGCGTATGTAAACCCACTACTTTATAAACAATAATTCCCTATACTTTGCCAGCGGCCAAGAGGCATCGTCCATAAGGCGTTCCAAACGATCGGCATGATATCTAATTTCCTCAAAATAAGGCTGTACGCTATCGCAATAGGCCTCTGCCTTCCTTTTTACATCGGTAATGCCGTTGGCCCTTTTCCGTGTCTGTACCATACGATCTGATTTTTTCTTGATTTCGGAAACATGTTGTGCCATCTGCTCGATAATATTCAGCTGGCCTTCCGAAAACTTCTTATACACCGCTCCATAAATTTCCTTTAGGCCATTTACATTTTGGATCAACCTGTTCTGATAGTCTATGGCAGCTGGGATAATATGACTATATACCAATTCATAAAGTACCCTACCCTCTATTTGCAGGTGCAGGATATAGGCTTCCAGCTCCACCTCTTGGCGGGCCTTTACCTCTACCTCGCTCAACACTTCCATTTCTGAAAAAAGGGAAAGGCTATCCTTGGAGGTCAATACTTTTAATGCCTCCGGCGTTGTCCGGTTATTGGTCAATTTTCTTCGTTTGGCCTCTTTTTGCCATTCCTCGCTATAGCCATCCCCGTCAAACCTGATGCGTTTGGATGTCTTGATATATTCCCGTAGGACATTAAAAATAGCCTCATCCTTTTTTAGGCTCTTTTTATCGATCAGGGCATCCACCTCCTTTTTAAAGGTCTTCAACTGCTTGGCCACAATGGTATTCAGGATGGTCATGGGTTTGGCACAGTTAATCTTGGAGCCTACTCCCCGCATTTCAAACTTGTTGCCGGTAAAGGCAAAGGGCGAGGTACGGTTTCTATCCGTATTGTCCAACAAAATTTCCGGTATTTTCCCTACCACGTTAAGCTTAAGCTCCGTTTTTTCCTCCGGGGACAATTTTCCCCGGGAGACACCTTCCAATTCATCCAAGACCCGGCCCAACTGTTTTCCGATAAAAATGGAGAGAATGGCCGGGGGAGCCTCGTTGGCACCCAGGCGATGATCATTACTTGCCGATGCAATGGAAGAGCGCAAAAGCTCCTCATAGGTATCCACAGCCTTAATTGTATTTACAAAAAAGGTCAAAAATTGGAGATTCTTCATGGGGGTAGATCCCGGGCTCAGGAGATTGGTTCCCCTGTCCGTGGCCAATGACCAGTTATTGTGCTTCCCCGAACCGTTTATTCCCGCAAAGGGTTTCTCATGGAACAGAACCTTAAAACTATGCCGTTCCGCGATCTTTTCCATAAGATCCATAAGCAAGAGGTTATGGTCTATGGCCAAATTGGCTTCCTCAAAGACCGGGGCCAACTCAAACTGGTTGGGGGCGACCTCGTTATGACGTGTCTTTACCGGGATGCCCAATTTAGTGCATTCCTTTTCCAAATCCCTCATGAAACTTAGCACTCGATCGGGAATAACACCAAAGTAGTGATCGTCCAACTGTTGTCCTTTGGCGGCGGAATGCCCTACCAAAGTGCGGCCGGTAAGCATAATATCCGGCCTGGAATGGGCCAGGGCCCGATCGATCAAAAAATACTCTTGCTCCCATCCCAATGTAGCACTTACTTTGGCAACATTTTTATCAAAATACCGGGCGACCGCGGTCGCGGCCTGATCTACCGCGTGAAGGGCCCTCAGCAAGGGGGCCTTGTTGTCCAAAGCTTCACCGGTATAGGATACAAAAACCGTAGGGATACACAAAGTGGTGCCATAGACAAAGGCGGGAGAGGTAGGGTCCCATGCCGTGTATCCCCTAGCTTCAAAGGTATTTCGAAGACCACCGCTGGGAAAGCTGGAGGCATCAGGCTCCTGTTGCACCAATTGCCTACCTCCAAAAGATTCCAGCGCACGACCATCCGGCAACAAGTCTAGAAATGCATCGTGCTTTTCCGCAGTGGAACCCGTTAAGGGCTGAAACCAGTGGGTGTAGTGCGTAGCTCCAAGGGAAATGGCCCACCCCTTCATGGCCTCCGCTACTTGATTGGCAATTTTCACCTCTATTTTTGTTCCTGAAAAAATGGCGTTGTCCACACTCTGCAACGCATCCTTGGTAAGATGTTGGAGCATTTTGTCCCTATTGAACACCTGAACTCCGAACAGCTCAGATCGCCTTCCCTTTTCCTCAATGTCTATCCTTTCCCTGCCGAGACTTCCGGCCACGGCCTTAAAACGTATCTTGGACATAAACTTTTATTTATTTTTTGTCAAAAATAGTAATTTAAGAATTTGGCAATATATCCTTCTTTAAATAGATTCTTTTTAAAATACCCTCTATAAAATAGGGGTATGCCCAAAAATTCTATGATTTTGGATTTTTAACCCCTCTAGAATTCGGTTAATTCGTCAAAAAAATTATTTTTGTTAGTCTTAAAATTGTAAATATTAACAACCAAGAAGTTATGAGTAAGATTAAACTGGAATACCTTTGGTTAGACGGTTACTTTCCAACCCAAAACCTGAGAAGCAAAACCAAGGTAGAAGAGCACGAAAATTTTAAAGGGACACTAGAGGAAATCGGAAATTGGTCATTCGATGGTTCTTCGACCAGACAGGCCGAAGGTGGTTCATCCGACTGCCTCCTGGTTCCAGTGGCCATTTACCCGGATCCGGATCGCAAGGACGGCTACCTTGTCATGACAGAGGTTATGAATGCCGACGGTACGCCGCACGAATCAAACGGAAGGGCAACCATAGATGACGAGGATGATGACTTCTGGTTCGGTTTTGAACAAGAGTATTTCATTTACGACACCGAAACGGGCATGCCCCTGGGCTTTCCTGTTGGTGGATATCCTGCCCCTCAAGGCATGTATTATTGCTCAGTAGGCGGTAAAAACACTCATGGAAGGCATTTGGTCGAGGAACATGCCGATCAATGCATAGCGGCAGGTCTCAATTTTGAAGGGATCAACCAAGAGGTGGCCTGTGGACAGTGGGAATTCCAACTGTTCGCAAAAGGTGCCAAAAAAGCCGGTGATGAAATCTGGATAGCGCGCTATCTATTGCAAAGATTGACCGAAAAATATGGTTATTATATCGAGTACCACCCTAAGCCCCTTGGAAAGGATTTGGACTGGAACGGTTCCGGCATGCATGCCAACTTTTCCAACACCATTTTGAGAACCGCCGGATCTAAAGAGGTGTACGAGCAAATTTGCGAGGCCTTCCGACCTGTTGTGGCGGAGCATATTGCCGTTTACGGGGAATTCAATGACCAGCGCTTGACGGGCGATCACGAGACCCAGTCCATAACTGAGTTCAGCTATGGCATTTCCGACCGTGGAGCTTCGATTCGTATCCCCATAGCCACGGTTGAAAAAGGATGGAAAGGATGGCTGGAAGATCGAAGGCCTGCCTCAAACGGTGATCCATACAAAATTGCCAGTGTAATCATCAAAACGGTAAAATCCGCGGAAGTAACGGCCTAGTAAACACCGATTAGATTAATTGATAGTTTTATACCTTGTAAAGCGCGCCGAACTTTTGGCGCGCTTTTAGTTTTCCAACTTTTTTAAGGGGGTATTCATCCAATAGTCCGCAAAATTCTTGGGCTGGCTTATGGGTTGATTTTCAAATATGGGACGTCTCTTGTCCATAAAACGAATGTCACTTGGTATTTGGATAAAAAATTTGTCCTTCTGCACAAAATACTCCCTAAACTGATTGTATTCTTTAGAGGTCCATTCGTTTACAACATTGCCATGAACGTCTATTACGTCTTCAATCTCGACCTTTAGAATGCTGTTCATTTCTGTTCCTCGTCTATCCAATCCATCCAATTCCTCCACCATTGTGTTCCAATCTTTGGGCTCCACGTCCAAAGTTAGCATAGCAATACTGTCCTTAACGATCTGGACATCCGCAAATCGCAATCTTTTATTTCGATAGTGAATTTTATAGTTCTTCTTTTTATCAGCATTTGATGTTTTGTGCAATGGTTTGTTAAAAAGTATCCTAAGGGCTTTTTCCTTAAATAGCGCCCCCACTTCTTTAACCACAAACTTAGGCGGAATGGCCAATTGAAAGGTATTATGGAAAGAGATATAGTTTAGATACAATATATTGTCCGGGCCTCTTTTGTATTCCGTTCCTACCTCAAAGACCAAATTGCCCCTAATGCCCTTTGCCTGCAATATTGGATTATCATTTTTTTTGCGTGCGTCGTAAACGGCATATTCTATTCTGTGGATCCCAAAATCACTTTTGGCAATAAATAGCTTGCCAACGGCCGTGTAGTCCTGACCTATCTTTTTACAATCGATGACATATAGCCTTTCTTGCTCCGAGTAGACATCATTATCCTTTTTAAAGGAATGATTCTCCAAGAGATCTCCTTTTTCCATATTGTTAACGAAATCAAAGGAATTGATCTGATAATTCCTGATGGCATCATGCACTCGCAATATTACAAACTCATTACCCCCGTAAGCAGGTAAAAAGGCATTGTCTATAACCTTTATCCCATCCCTGTAACTGTACTGATCATCTGCCAAGGTATCCCTTTTAAATTGGGTGTTTTGCTTATAGTCATATATACGGACTTCAGTAGCGGAAGTATGTATTTCATCAAAGCCGTTATCAAAAACCTCCAATATGGCCTCGTTCAGGTTTACGTATTCCCCGTGGTCAAATTGATAGTCCCTATAGTAGCCTGTTGTGGAGAAAGTATGTTTGGGATAGTTTTTGGGTATAGCGCGCACCGCCTTTCCTACAATGCGCCGGGCGGACATTTTCCGTTTCTTTGGCGCCGTAACTACCGCCTCGTACAACTCCAATACTCCCGGTTGCAGTCTAATGATATTGACATCGGTAGGGGAAAATCTCCGTATGGCCAAATCCCTTTTTTGATATCCCATACAGGAAATCGTAAGGGTATCGCCCATTTGCCTGAATTTTACTGGAATCCGAAAATCCCCGTCCCGGTTAGAGATGACACCGATAGCCTTGTCTTTTATGCGAATCGTGGCAAAGATTATCGGTTCGCCAGTCTCAGAATCCAATACCCTGCCCCGAACAAAATCCTGTTGGGAATGTAACCCATTTAAAATCGAAAAAAAACAAAGTACAAAGCAGTGTGCTATCCGCATTAAGAAGAAAAATAATCCTATATACAATTTAGGAAATCATTTCATATGCTGCAAACGAAATACATATGACCGTTTTACTACCATGGTCAATAATAGCGGGAATTAAGGCCCAGACCGTGGGACGATTAGATTGATTGCCATATAACGCTAGAAGACGCATGGGAGTTCTGGTGGGTTTTTATTCTGTGGTTTCCTTTAAAGGAGTGTTCATCCAATAGTCCTCAAAATCATCGGGTTTGCTTATGGGTTGCTCTTTAAAGATGGGACGCGTCTTGTCCATAAATTCAATATCTACAGGTGGGGTGGCCCGTGGACTTACCTGTTGCACAAAAAACTCCCTGAATTGGTTATAGTCCTTATATACCCCCTTGCCCAATTCGTTTCCTTCCGTATCCCGTATTGGTCCAAACTGAATACTGAATTTTTTTCCGCTTATCTGATCTCCTTTGATCTCCTTTTTCAAATCCGAAAAGAACTTCTTCCTTTTATCGTTATGAAGCTTGGGGTGCAAAAAGACCTGTCTGCCCCTAACAAGGGCCATTTCCAGCCTAACTCTTTTTCCTCTAAATTTAATAGTATACATTCTAGTTTTCATCGCATCCAGAGTAAGAGGCTCTTTATTGAAATGAACAATGAAATATTCGTCATCAGGGAACAGGTTCACTTGGTTAACCCGAAACCGGGCCCTATCAAAGGCCTTAAACGAATTATTGAAGGAAATGTAATTGAGATACATCTTATCCTCTACTTTTTTGTATTCGCATGTTGTATCAAAAACCAGTTTTTTTACATTGTTTTTTTCGCTTGTTCCATTGCTCCACCGGCCGTCGATGACCGCATACAAAGTGTAGGCCATTTTGTGGATAGCAAAGTCAGTATATGATATATAAAGCTTGCCCTCTACCTTGTAGCTCTCAAGTTCTTTCCTAATGGAAATGGTATACAGTCTGGTGCCATCTACATAGGTATCCGGATACTGGATGAATTTGTGACTTCGAATAAAACCTTTGGCAAACTTTCCCACAAAATCATAAGAGCCAATGTTCCTGTTCCTTATGGCATCGTGAACCCGAAGAATGGCAAATTCATTACCGCCATAACCATAAAGATAACCATGGTCTATTATCTTTAGGTATCTTTTGTAATCATAGGGCCTCAAGGCTACGGTATCCCTAGAAAAATCCTGATTCTGTCTTAAACTGTAAATCAACACTTTTGAAGTGGCATAATCCAATTGGTCCATGCCCTGGTCAAACACTTCCAACATGCCTTCATTAAGATTAACGTAGTCGCGGTTTTCATCCAGTTGATAGTCCCTGTAATATCCCACAAGCGAGAACATCTTTTGAGGAAAGTTCCTAGGTATGGCTTCAATTGCCCTTTTTACTACCGCCCTAGCGGAAAGCGCTTTCCCCTTTCTTGCCTGTATCACGGCCTCGTCTAAATGGAAAGTTCCGGGAAGCATTTTTATAATGTTCAAATGCCTTGGCAAAAGCTTGCCCAGAGAAATCTCCTTTTTCTGATAGCCCATACTAGAGATAACCAAAGAGTCGCCCAATTCCTTGAACCTAATAGGAATTCGGAATCCGCCATCCTTATTGGAAACAACACCTTTGTCCTTGCCCTTTATTCGGATAGTGGCAAAGACTACCGGCTCCTCCGTACGAGCATCCAATAACTTTCCATAAACAAATTCTTCCTGCGCCTCTAACGGGTTTAGAAAAAGAAAGAAACAAAAGAAAAAACAATGTAAGGGCCTCATTTTCGAAGAAATAATCCTATTACGAATATATGGTATAATAGTCCCTGTTTTCCTCAAGGAATTTGAAACAACCCCACTTTTAACACAGGAATGTCGTTTTACGTAAGCAAAAAAAGATTGCCTAAGCCACTGTCAGATATACAAAAACGACATAAAAGGCCAATAGCACTGTACCGTCCCGCCAACCCAAACGAAGTCCTTTGGGCATAAAAACCAGCGGTAAAACAAGGAAGGAGATGCCCAGCATCCAGAAAATATCGCTTTCCAAAAGAGCTTCATCCTTTGCCCTAATGGGCATTATCACGGAGGTTATCCCTAGGACTGCCAAAATGTTAAAAATATTGGATCCTATAAGGTTCCCCACGGAAATGGATTTTTCCTTTTTGATTACGGCGATGATGGATGCCGCCAATTCCGGAATACTGGTCCCAACGGAAACCACGGTAATGCCAATTATCCGTTCGCTTACCCCAAAAGATTCCGCGAGGCCCACAGCCCCTTTTACCAACAGTTCGGATCCGCCCCAAAGAGCCGCTCCCCCAATCCCCAGTAAAAGCACTGCTTTGTATAAGGGGGCGGGGTCCCCTTCGTCCTCGATTTCTTCCACCACCGCAGATTTCTGAAAGCGAAGCAAGTACACCAAAAAAAGAAAGAGGAACAACAGCATAATGCCGCCTTCGTACCGCTGCAGTTCCCCATCAAAATAGATAAAAAAGAAAAATAACAGGGACGAGGCCATCATCACAGGCCAATCCGTTACGTAAAAGCTAGGCCTAACGTCAATGCTCCCCAAAATAACAATAACCGCCAATACCAGACCTAAATTGGCAATATTAGAACCTACTACATTACCCAGGGCCAAATCGGGGAATCCATTCAAGGCGGCGTTGACACTGACAATAAGCTCCGGGGCCGAAGTGGCAAAGGAAACCACCGTCATCCCAATGATGATCCGCGAAATATTCAATTGCAGGGAAAGCGCTACGGCCGACTTTAGCAGCCAATTTCCGCCCGCCACCAATAGACCCAGGCCCAGAAGAATAAAAACTGTGTTCAACATCGGTTAGAGTTTGGGCAAATATAGATGAAAAATAATCCAGCCGGACGA
>JBCBSN010000113.1:0-13323 GCA_039819225.1 Bacteroidota bacterium
AAAAATGGTCGGTAATGATAATAGCCGTATTCTTGTTTAGTTTGTGAATCAGGTTTTTGAATTTTTCGACATAAATGGGGGCGATAAAGGAAAAAGGCTCGTCCAACAAAATGATTTCCTTTCCCGAGAAAAGTGTTAAATAGGTTTCTACAATACGAAGTTCCCCGGACGAAAGTTCATGGGTTCTTTTTTTTTGATAGGGGGAGAACGCTTCAAAATGAGCCGTAAAAACTTCCCATTCCTGGCCATACAAACGAAATGCCTGGGAAAGGGTAAGGGAATTGGGCAACAATTGGTGTTGTGGCAAATAAGCTATTTCGCCCTTTCGGAACAATTTCCCTTTTTGATATACACCATCTATGCGTATATTTTTGTATTTGGGCTCGAGGCTTCCAAAAATAATGCGCAACAAGCTTGTCTTTCCGCTTCCGTTACGGCCCAGGATGCCCGTAACCTTTCCGGTTTCGGCCTTAAGATATAGGCCATACAGGATTTTTTGGTTTCCAAAGCTCAGTTCCACGCTGTCCACTTCCAGCATCAAAACCCAAGAAGTATTTGATACGTTAGAACCGTAAGGGCCATTTCCATGAGAAAGGAGATGGAGAAAAGAAACATTCGGCCTAGGCCAAAGTTTCGGTAAAACTCCAAACGTTGGCTCAAACTCCTTTCAAAATAAAACATAAACAAAAAGCCAAAGAGAAATGTCTTTAAAAAAACAAGGAAGACCAAAGGTGCCCCAAGGAAAAAGAACAACAAGGTAAGCGCAAGTCCTAGCCAAAGAAACCTCTTGTAAAAAAGGAAGCATACCCAAAAGGTCCGTAAACGTAGGAGCGTTCGCATGAAGAACCGCTAGTTTCCATAAATGTACAAATTTATCGTAAATTCGCGTTTGCAGCAATTGACGGAATGATAGATAAACTGAACATTGTAAAACAGCGTTTTGATGAGGTTTCCGATCTTATCATTCAACCGGATATTATCTCCGATCAAAAGCGCTATGTGCAATTGACCAAGGAATACAGCGATCTTAAGGCACTTATGGGCAAGCGGGATCAGTACGTTGCCCTTACGGGCAATATCAACGAAGCCGAAGAGATCATTTCCGATGGTTCGGATGCCGAAATGTTGGAAATGGCCAAGATGCAACTGGAGGAGGCCAGGGAGGCCTTACCCCAATTGGAGGAGGAAATTAAGTTGATGCTTATTCCCAAAGATCCCGAGGACGCCAAGGATGTGGTGATGGAAATACGTGCCGGTACTGGTGGAGATGAGGCGAGTATCTTTGCCGGCGACCTTTTCCGAATGTACACCAAGTATTGTGAGTCCAGAGGTTGGAGGACCAATGTCATTGACTTGAGCGAGGGTACCAGCGGAGGCTATAAGGAAATTCAATTTGAAGTAACGGGAGAGGACGTTTATGGAACCTTGAAGTTTGAGGCGGGCGTGCACCGCGTACAACGTGTACCACAAACGGAGACCCAAGGTAGGGTACATACCAGTGCCGCCACGGTAATGGTGCTTCCCGAGGCCGAGGATTTTGATGTACAGATAGACCCGAAGGATGTTAGAATCGATTTTTTCTGCTCCTCTGGCCCTGGAGGTCAATCCGTGAACACCACGTATTCCGCCGTTAGGCTTACCCATATCCCAACGGGTTTGGTAGCGCAGTGCCAGGATCAGAAGTCCCAGCATAAAAATAAGGATAAGGCCTTTAGGGTGTTGCGTTCGCGGTTGTACGATCTGGAACTGGCCAAAAAACAGGAGGAAGATGCCGCCAAACGAAATTCACAAGTAAGCAGCGGTGATAGGTCCGCAAAGATCAGGACCTACAATTATCCCCAGGGCAGGGTTACCGACCATCGCATAGGATTAACCCTTTACGATCTTGCCAATATTGTAAATGGGGATATCCAAAAAATAATAGATGAACTGATGTTGGTAGAGAATACGGAAAAGCTTAGGGAAGCTTCCGAGATTTTTTGATGTGCGATGGGACGGAAGACCGAATACCGGTGTAAGGGATAATGATTCTTGAACCAAATTCCCAACATCCGGCACTTGGCTCCCAGCAGTCGGCACCAAACACCGAGCATCAAGTGGCAAAAGCCAAATCACAAGCACCAAATTTCAATATCCCTCATCTCACTTCTAAAATCTCATGTCTAACATTTAACACGCAGCACCCATTACCCATGACCACCCAACAACTAATAGACCAGATTCGTTTAAAAAAATCCTTTCTGTGCATTGGGCTGGATACCGATTTGGAAAAGATTCCCAAACACCTTTTGGAACGGGAAGACCCCATTTTTGAATTCAATAGGTCCATTATAGATGCAACGCACCATTTATGCGTTGCCTATAAGCCCAATATTGCATTTTACGAGGCCTACGGCCTTAAGGGGTGGCAGTCCTTGGAACGTACCATAGATTACTTAAACTCCGAGTATCCGCAACTATTTACCATTGCGGATGCGAAAAGGGGGGATATCGGTAACACCTCCACGAGGTATGCCAAAGCCTTTTTTGAAGAACTTGATTTTGATTCCATCACGGTTGCCCCATATATGGGACGCGATTCCGTAGAACCGTTTTTGGCCTTTAGCCATAAGCATACTATTTTGCTTGGATTGACTTCCAATGAAGGAGCCTTTGATTTTCAGGTGAGGATGGCTGAAGGCATGGAAGTGTATAAACGGGTGCTGGAAACAGCCAAGAAGTATAAAAACTCGGAGAACCTTATGTATGTCATAGGGGCTACCAAGGCATCCTACTTGCAGGAGGTTAGAAAGATTGTTCCCGATGCTTTTCTTTTGGTACCTGGAGTGGGCGCGCAAGGCGGGAGCCTTGCCCAAGTCTGTAAATATGGTATGAATAGTGAGGTAGGCTTACTGGTGAATTCCTCTAGGGGAATCATCTATGCCTCCAGGGGGAAGGACTTTGCTCTTAAAGCTGCGGAAACAGCCAAAACACTGCAGGCGGAGATGGCCCGCGAACTGAAAAAGAGGAGGTAGCGGTATTATACCAGGCTTTCCAATGTCTTTTTGATTTTCTGGGCTTTTAGCTCAAAAAATGCTCTTAATTTTTTATCTACATCCATGGCCGCCTTGTCCATAAAATGCTGATACTGGTATTCCAACACGGAAATGGAAGTATTCGCATTGGCAATGGAATTGGTCGCTCCGACTCTACAATTTTGCTTATCCATGATTCCTTTTTTTGTACATGTAAATATACGAACGAAAAGAGGTTTTAGATGTTCATTTACCGGCCCGTACAACTAATATGTAGGTAATTTGACTATTTTTTAACAGATTCCCTAACGAACAGTTAAATTCAGGAAGTTTTTTTCATAAAAAACGGGTAAAGCTAATGATATCATAAGAAAGATTTAATATATTGCAACTTGCTCTAAAATAGGGGCTTTTTAGAGAACACTTTGCTTAATTACATTACACATCTTCACGGGGATTCCAAAACCTGGGTCACATTTGTGCATGGGGCCGGTGGCAGTTCTTCTATTTGGTTTAAACAGGTAAGGGAATTTAAGAAGCATTTTAATGTGCTGTTGTTGGATTTAAGGGGGCACGGGGATTCCAAGCCTAACCTTAAGGAGGTCTTCAATGAAGCCTATGATTTTGATTCTATCACCCAGGATATGATGGAGGTAATTGACCATCTAAAGATTAAAAAATCCCATTTTATTGGAATCTCCTTAGGTACGGTCTTAATACGAAATCTTGCGGAAAAATACCCGGAAAGAGTGGAGAGTATGATTATGGGAGGTGCTATCCTAAAGCTGGATTTTCGCTTTAAATTTTTGATGGGCCTTGGAAAACTATTTAAGAATATCGTGCCGTATCTGTGGCTTTATCGTTTCTTTACCTTTATGATGATGCCGGACAGCAACCATAGGGAATCGCGCTCCGTACTTGTACGTGAAGCGAAAAAACTCTACCAAAAGGAGTTTTTAAAATGGTTTAGGCTCTCGTCACAAATAAATCCACTGCTCCGTTTTTTTAGAACAGTTGACATAAAGATACCTACGCTTTATGTAATGGGGGGCGAAGATCATTTTTTTCTACCTTCGGTAAAGCGGGCCGTTCAGCGTCATAGCACTTCCAGCCTTCTATTGATAGAACATTGTGGACACGTGGTAAACGTGGAACAACATCAACTTTTTAACAACATGGTCATCCAATATGTGGCGGATGTGAGTTCTTGATTCACTCAATACTTCACGATGTGTTTCTGGCGGGTATTATATCTCCTTCTTTGTTCTTTGGATTTTATTTTGGGTAAGCCCCTGTTGTGACCTCAGAAAGCAATGCGCTCGCGATAGGGCATTTCATACCGAAGTTTGATTTTTGGGCGTACATATGCAAACATGGTCATTTTTCAATTTCGTTGGAAAACCATGTTTTCTAGATGGCTCAAAGTGATTCAATATGAAGATGGGAAAGTTGAATTTATTGTCCGTGAATTCTATATAGACATCGAATTACAAGCATAGTAAGAGTGTTTTGAAGTCTTCTTTTAATCGCAATTTTTAATAGTAAAGTCAAGTTCAATGGGATTTCCGGGGACCAAATCCCTACCTATAAACGCGTGATGGTCTTTAGGGTATTTCGTCCCTCGAAACAATCGGTTACTCTCGGGAATATCTCCCTGTCTTAAAACGGCTCCTGTTGTGGTCTGGGGGTTTATATATTGCCAAACGATATTACCTTTGGAGTCAATTTCAAACAGTCTTCCATTTAGCCCTTCACATATTAGGGTGTTGCCGTTTGGGAGCCTTTGTGCCCCGGATAGTAGTCTGGAATAAAAGTTTTTAGGTTCTAAAGGATCCACATAGCTCCAATCTGGCTCCATGGGGCCAAAGAAACTGTTTTGAGGTAATTTATAGTTTCCATTTGTGTCTATTGGTGGATTAATGATATCCACGGAGGAAAAACTTTCCGATCTGCCATTTCCATTGTTGAATACAATGATGGCTCCACCATCTTCCAGAGTCGGTTCAATCCAATGCGGGTGATGTTGTTTAAACAGCTTACGCGTATTCAAGTCTCCCTGTTTATAGGACAATGGATTTCCCCATCTATACAAAATATCTCCTCCTTTACCCCTTATTCCACCTTCATGTGAGGCCGCTTCTATCGTGGTTGTAGAATGATCAATAATATATATTTCGTCAAGGCCGTGTATACTTAATACCAATTGATCCAGTATCTCATTATAGGCTACCGAGTTTATGTGGAGCCAGTCCGTATCGGAATTGTTTGCGCCCTCCCCCAAATAGTTAATATCCAACAATTGAGGATTGTTTTCAACACTTCCCCAATTTTCCTTGGTACTATCAAACTCCTGAATCAAATGATCCCAAATATTCCATTCCCATACCACGGTTCCGCTATTACTACCGGAGGGTCGAATTTCCACCAATTGTTCGTTATACAGGGCACCATCTTCTAATTTGGAAGGATCCCTGCCAGCTGTTATGGCCTCTTCATAGGATTTTTTTGTTGCCGCTAATAAAATGACATTGCCATTGGGCATTGGGAAAATATCATGATGTTGGGTATGATCTGTACCAGAGTAGGTATAGGACCATAATAAAGATCCGTCCCAACCAATCCGTTCCACTATTCCGCCGACACCGGCGTAGGGCATATCCGGATTCTCAATTTTTCCCGCTCTAAGGATAGACCCGTCTTCCAGGAGGTATACTGCATTACCAGGGGCATATGCGCTATTCCATTGATGTATCACCTGACCGCAATTGTTAATCAGGTATGTGTTGTAATGAATGGTGAAAAGCGTGTAACCCTCGTAGGCCAGTGGTTTGTAAAGAGTAACTCCCAAGGTGTTTTCCTCAGGAATATCTATAGGTTCCGCTTCTGGTATAGGGTCTGGTGTTAAATCTATTTCTTTTTCCTCAACACCAGTATCATTGGTGCATGCTATCAACACCGATAGGACAATGAGGTATAGTACGTGATTCAACAATTTCATTTAGCCAATGGTAGAGATAAAAGGAAAAAGGCGGTTCTAAGACCGCCTCGATTCTTAAGCTGTTGCCGATTTAATTTGTAAACAGATCGGGCCAATCCGCACCACCCTCCCGGGTAATTACCACAGTCCCGGAATCTGCATAGTCATTTGTCCAGGTCATGGTCAATTCGGAACCACTAACATCCGTTATCACCCAAGTGTATATAAGGCCATACTGATCGGCTCCCCCCGAGATAATTTCACCACACACCTCCCGAAAAGTCGCAGCTCCACTAGTAGCGGGACCATCGCTCCAGCAAGAGGATTCGTACTGCCCAAAACCTAGGTCGGAAGTAAGGTAGGTACCTCCACCTTGATCTGTCCATGTTACTGTACCGGTAACCTCGCCTGTGGGACAAGCTGAAGGGCTATTGGCGGCAACCAAATCCGTGGAAACAAAGGTATGTGCCCCTCCCAAAGCCGATGGGCAGGAAACCGGATAATTAATTACGGTAGTAAACAAAACCGTTGTGGCAATATTGGTCCCAGTACCACCAACAGGTACCCGTGTCCCGGAAGTGTTTCCTTCTACAGTAGGGGGAATGACATCCAATACTCTGCCATCATCCATAGTAAACCTAGTAGAGATGGCCAAAACATCTCCTAACTTGATATCATCTGCACTATTTAATTCAGAAAAGGCGGCTATAATATCATTTGCGGTCAATGTAAAATCTTGCGGTAAGGTCACATCATTTGCCAAATCTGCCGTGTATACTGCGCCGCCATCAGCGGGATTTACAGTATATACGCCAATGATATCGGTAGATGCCGGGTTTCCTTGGGCCACTTCTACGCTATAGGCCAAATTTACGGGCTCGCCAGCGTTTAACTGTATCAAATCAATAAATGCCGGGGCATCCGCTGATCTAACCAGGTTGGGAACTGCCCCGTCTTCCAAGGGTACCGTTGATGTGCCTCCATCATCGTCACAGGAAACTATAAAACCAACGGTCACTAAGGCTAATACTATTAGTTGTGTTCTTTTCATGATATTTATTTTAATTAATGGTAATTAGTGAATGCTGTTATGTTTCGTTATAGTTATTCAGGATATGGCATATCATCTGATCTGTATATTAGTTCTCTCGACCACAGGATAAAGGCCCAGCTAAAAGACAGCAATGTAATTGCCTAGCCTAAGAATCCAGTATCAGAATCCAATTAAAAAACACTTCTAATAAAAAAACCCCACATAACCTGATTTTACAAGTTAATGCGGGGCTAACCTTATATGTTATTTTACCAACTATTTTGTTAAGCTACGAAAAAACCTGCCGTACGGTCTGTCTATTGCTTAACCCAAACCGAAGTTCCAGCAACAAAACCACTGGTTATGGTAACGTTCCAGGAGCCATCTGGGTTTACAGTACCTTCAAAGGTAATATTATCTCCACAACAATCGGCAGCAGATCCGCTAAGCTCATTGCAGATATCAGTGATGTTTCCTCCTGATGCATCACCACATATAGCAAAAGGGATACAGAAAAGACCATCGTACATGCCGCCGGACATATCCGAAAGCGAGTAAGAGCCCCCCCCATTATCGGTAACTGTAACGGTAAATTCATAGTCTGTAATAGGGGCAACACCACAACAACCTGTAGCGGTACTTGATACCAAATAGGTTCCCCCTATATCGGACGGGCAAGATACCGGATAATTAATTACAGAAGTGAACAGGACTGTGGTGGCAATGTTGGTGCCTGTGCCCCCAACGGGAACTTGGGTTCCCGTACTACTTTCTACGGTTGGAGCAATGATATCCAGAACCCTACCATCATCCATGGTAAATCTTGTGGAAATAGAAAGAACATCCCCAAGCCCAATATCGTCTGTGCTGTTAAGTTCTGAAAATGCTGAGACTATTTCGGTATCACTTAAGGAAAAATCCTGTGGAAGCGTTACATCACTGGCTAATACCGCTCTATATACGTCACCTCCACTGGCCAAACTCTTTGTATACACACCAATAATATCAATTGATGTCGGGTTTCCTTGCGCCACATCTGCACTGTATTGTAAATTTACAGCTTCTCCGGCTTCCAAACTTAACAAATCGATAAATGCCGGTGTATTCGGGGATATTGCCATATCCGGAGCCGCTCCGTCCTCTAATTCTATTTTTGAGGTACCCCCATCGTCTTCACAGGAAACCATAAAGATAACGGCAACCAGTGCGCAAAGTATTTTTTGTATTCTTTTCATGATTCTTTTTTTAGTTGTCCCAGAAAATATTGTACGTTCCCGGATCTTTTTGATCGGGTGCATTCTGATTAAGGTTTAACTCACGTTGTGGCCAGAAGAAGGACAACTGGAAGGGATTGTTGAGAACCGTAAGGTTGTCCAATAACGGAAAACCGTCCCCATTGTCCAATTGATATTCTGGAACTTGAGATCCAGTAGGGTCTGCCAAAATAGGATATCCCGTTCTTCTAAAATCACAATACTGATCCATGGGATCGGCAAACGTGGCCACCCATTTTTGGGTCATAATAATTTCAAGTTTTTTCTCATCGCTAGCGGCATCAAACTCTGCGATTATATTATCAACGAAGGTAGTTACGGCATCGGATCCAACAAGCACCGGAACCGTCTGTGTTGTGCCGGAATTGGCCACGACATCATCTACCTTGGCAAAACTTGCTTCAATAGCTTCCCTTAGCTGTACCCCAGCATCTCCGGCAATAACACCTTCTTGCATCAGTTCTGCTTTAATATACAAAAATTCGTCATAGGTCAAGATACGCCTTGGAGCCACTCCCGTACCACTATTGATGGTTCGGGCAAATCCTGCCCCATCGTCATAACGACCGCCACAGGGGAAAATCCCTGGGAAAGTGGCATCGTTCTGTACAGCTCCATCGCGATCGGGGCCTATACTACCAAAACGGATACTAAAGAAGCCAGTGGAACTGTCCCAGTAATCGGCATTGGGATCTCCAGTAACAGCATCACCTTGATCCTGGGGAAATTGTCCTGGTGTCAACTGGTTCGCAAAATAATAAGGTAGCCTTGGATCGGGATTTCCTGTATGAATATTGGGATTTACTCCAATTAGGATTTCATAAAACCAGGGACTTGCATATTTGGTCACCTGGGCCCCGCCATAGGCATCGATAAATAGCTCGTTCCTTTCATCTGTAGGGGCCTGGTTGGCCGTATGCGTAAACTGAAAGTCATCGGCGATGGCTTCCATAAAATTGTCTTCGGCAACCAAAGCATTAAAATCCGCCGCATTAAACAAAGAGGTAGAACGTATTTGGTTGTATAACTTTAGTTTCAATGTATTGGCAAATTTTACCCATTGCGCTGTAGAACCTGAATAATAGAGATCATCCGTACTTGGTAGGGTAGCACCCGCACCACCAGCCACATTGGCTCTACCTTGATCTATTAAATCCAGCACACCCTGATATATAACTTCCTGATTATCAAAAACAGGGCTAACGACACCACCTTCCAGTTGTGTGGCCTCGGTAAACGGAACATCCCCCCAGAGGTCCACTGCCGTGGATAACATATAGGCCTTAAGGATTTGGGCAATCCCTACATAAACCAAATCACCCGATTCTGTAGCTTGAGCAATAAGGGTTTCAATATCAGTTAAGGTCAGGAAGACTCCGTTCCAGTCATTGTTTGCGTTTATATTGTCCGCTCTTGCACCATATTGGTCTTGTTCTTCCCTTGCAGTAAACTGATGGGTATACACTTGGAGGATATCTCCGGACCACAAGCGGAAATCGGCCAATTGGGCCACGCCACGATCAATACCGGTAAGCAATTGATTTAGCGGAGCGGTAATGGGCGCATCCGTATCCTCATCCACATCCAGATATTTTTCACATCCGGCAAAGGCCAAAATCAAAAGTAGCCCCGCTAAAGAATTTTTATACAACTGTATGTATTTTATAGTTTTCATGCTTCTCTCTCTTAAAAAGTTAAGTTAAATTTAAACCCATATCGTTTGGAAGTCGGTGCAGCAGAGATTTCAACACCTTGCAAGCGTGTATTACCGAAGCTGGTAACCTCTGGGTCAAAGTTGGTGTACTTAGGCACATTTGGGGCAAAATACCATAGGTTATTGCCTAAAACACTTACGCTAAGTTTTCCAAAGGGCGTTTTCTCCAACCATTTGGAAGGGAAGTCATAGGTTAGGCTTAGCTCCCTAAGGCGGTAGACCGTACCGTCATACACATGACCCTCATCTACGGTATTGATGCCAAACGTGTTTCCTCCGGCCGGGGAGAAGTACAGTTCATTCATATCCACCTGTGTGGTATTTGGGATTTGATTGCCGTTGGCGTCCAAAATAGGATTTCCGGCATTGTCCCCGTAAAATCCAGGGATGATAAAAGTACGTTCCCTATCCTCGGTATCCTTGGTAACTCCTCTACCCAAAAGCGCGTTAATACTGGTTGAGCGAATATCCCCACCTTCGCGCCAATCTACTTGGGCCCTAAAGCTTAAGGATTTATACCTAAAGGTGTTGATAAAGCCGATACGGAAATCCGGGTTGGGATCACCAATTACACCGTTCTGCAGATCCTCAACAATACCTCCACCGGCTTGGTTGATAAGAAAATTTCCATCATCGTCCCGTGCAAATCGGGTGCCAAAAAAGACGCCAAAGGGCTCCCCTACGATAGCATGTGAAACCTCATTCCCGTTAAATTGGATACGCTCCAAGCCTTCAACCAGCTCGGTAACTTCATTTATGTTACGGGTAAAGGTGGTATAACTGTCCCATCTGAAATTTTCAGTCTGAATGGGAACAAGATTTAAGCCGATCTCCACCCCGGTGTTGGTCATTTCCCCTATATTGGTATTCAAGTTTAAGAAACCACTTGTAGAGGGCACACTTACCGGCGAAATCAAATCCGTGGTGGTTTTTTTGTACCAGCTAAAATCGACTACCGCTCTTCTATTAAAAAATTCCAAATCTGCCCCGATTTCAATTTCATCCGTAAACTCCGGCGTAATCTCGGGATCGGCCAATGCCGATCTGTTTTGGATTACGGGATTGCCATTGAACGCATTGCCTATTGCAAAGGTCCTGTTCAGGAATTCTGCGGGAGCGTCCCTACCCACAGAAGCAAAGCCGGCCCTTATCTTGGCAAACGTCAACACCTTACTGTTTATGTTAAAGGCATCCGTAGGAACAAAGGAAAGGTTTACGGAAGGATAGAAATACGATCGGTTGTCTTTGGGCAAGGTAGAACTCCAGTCATTTCTTCCCGTTGCGTTAAGGAACAAATAATCTTTATAGGACAGCGTTAAATCCCCGAAGAATCCCACGTTTCTGTTTCTTGTAAACCCAATTCCATTGGTAGGAGTAGGCTGTACCAACTGAACATTCAAGTTGTTTTCTATAGTAAAAATTCCAGGAGAAATAAACGTATTGGCTATGATGGCGTTACGCTGCTGGGTCTGTTGCAAGACGTTGTTACCCACAATCAGGGCAAGACCAATATCATCACTTAAATCATAGTCAAAATTGACCATAAATGTGGATTCCAAGGCCTCGTTCAAGAAATTATCGGTAGTAACGGAGCCTAGCCCATTATCCGCCCTTGAACCTATATTTCTTATCTGCCTTCGGCCTAGGTTATATCTGTTAAGTCCAACCCTATAGGAGGCAGATATATTATCATTAAAAACGTAGTTGAAATTAATGTTTGCGACGGTTCTATTGGAGTCCGTTATAATCTGGTCGTTTTCCCAGGACCATAAGGGATGGTCCCATCCGTTGTTGGGCGTTAAGGATCCACCGGTAACTGGGTCTGTGGAAGGTAAGTCCATGTTCCAGGTTCTTCCCAACCATAGGGTCCGGGCAAAAGAAGATGCAGAACCTGCAAATTGGTTTTCTCCAAAGAAGCCCCCCACCTGGTTGTTGTCGGAATAGCTTAAAGAAGCCCCGACGGTGAGGTCGTTGGCCAATTTAAAGTTGCCCCCGACAGAAATAGATGTCCTACTAAAGGTGTTGAACGGAATATACCCCTCTTGATCAAGATCGGAGATTGTTACACTAAAGTTTCCTTTCTCCCCACCATAGGAAAAGTTGACCGAATTATCCAACACGGTACCTGTTTTGAACAAGCTTTCCACATTGTTGGGTTGTGCTACATAGGGCTGGGTGGGTCCTAGCTCTGGAAAAGCGGCCAAGAGATTGGGCCATGTGGGGATAGTCTCCAAAGAATCGAATCTTGGCCCCCATGAGCCGTTTGCATTTAGATAGCTGTAATTAACCCCGTTGCCATAAGTGTTTTGATATTCAGGTAAGTTGGCGATCTCCTCAAAATACATACCTGAATTCACCGATACACTTAACTTGTTGTTTCCGGAAAAGCCTTTTGGCGAGCCGGACTTGGTAGTGATGACTATAACACCATTTGCGGCCCTAGAACCATAAAGGGCGGCCGCAGCGGTACTCTTTAGCACGTTTACCGAGGCGATGTCATTAGGGTCTAAAGTAGATATACCGGACTCGTACCCTCCACCTCCGGTAGATTGGCTACTTTGAGCGGCCAAATCGGCTGTGGTGGCCTGGGTGTTATCATAAGCAATACCATCTACAATGAACAAGGGTTGGCTAGCACTACCAATGGTTGTGGCACCCCTAATGTTTATTTGGTTGGCAGCACCTGCGACCCCGGTGGAAAAGTTAACGTTAACTCCAGGTACCTTACCTGTTAAGGAACGCAAAAGATCCGGTTCCGAGTTTTCGAGGATTTCGTCGGTCTCAACCTTGTTAACGGCGTATCCCAACTGTTTGGGGTTTCTCTGGATACCGAAGGCCGTAACCACTACCTCTTCCAGTGCCTGGGCATCATCCTCCATTTGAACATTAATAGAGTCAGCTGGGCCCACGGTTCGTTGGACGGTCTTCTGTCCTAAATACGAAAAGACCAGAACTTCGCCCTCACTGGCATTGATAGCGTAGTTCCCATCAAAATCAGTTTGAATTCCCCTTGTGGTTCCCTTGACCAGAACACTTACACCTGGAAGTGGGATTCCACTTTGATCCGTTACAGTACCTGTAACCGTTTTTTCTTGTGCAAAAGCTAAATGCACAACTAGCGCCAATAGCAGCGTTAGGATTCCATTAAGTTTTGTTTTCATCTCCTATTATTTGAGTTAGCTGGAGCAAAAGTCCTAAATTGATGTTAAAAAAACAACTTTTTTATCCTAAAGTTATGCGCGCATAGCTTTTAAGGCCGTTAAAAAATGCAAAAAATGTTAGATATTATAAGAAATGTCCTTCATTTTGAG
>JBCBSN010000114.1:0-13299 GCA_039819225.1 Bacteroidota bacterium
TTGTAATTTGTGATTTGGAATTTAAAGAGAATTATGCCAACAATTTCACAGTTAGTACGAAAAGGAAGGGCCACAATTACCAAGAAGAGTAAATCGGCTGCTTTGGATTCGTGTCCTCAAAGGAGGGGCGTGTGTACCCGTGTGTACACCACCACTCCAAAAAAGCCTAATTCCGCCATGCGGAAGGTGGCCAGGGTAAGGTTGACCAACGGCAAGGAGGTCAATGCCTATATTCCCGGGGAAGGGCACAACCTCCAGGAGCACTCGATAGTATTGGTTAGAGGCGGAAGGGTAAAGGATTTGCCAGGTGTTAGGTATCATATCGTTAGAGGGGCCTTGGATACCGCCGGTGTGGCGGGAAGGACCCAGCGAAGATCTAAATACGGCGCAAAACGACCTAAAAAGTAAATTTGGTTAAATGCTACGACTCACAAACTTGATTTTGGGTAATTTATAAGCAGTAGCGATTAACGGAACAAGAAGTAATGAGAAAAAGACAGGCAAAAAAGAGACCACTCCTACCGGATCCCCGGTTCAACGATCAGCTGGTTACCCGTTTTGTGAACATGATGATGTGGGATGGAAAGAAATCCGTCGCCTTTAGCGTGTTCTATGGGGCCATGGATATTGTGGAGGAAAAGAAAACCGATGAGGAAAAGACTTCCCTGGAGCTTTGGAAGGATGCCCTTTCCAATATAATGCCCCATGTGGAGGTTAGGAGTAGACGTGTTGGCGGGGCCACTTTTCAGATCCCTATGCAGATCCGTCCGGACCGCAAAATTTCCACGGCCATGAAATGGCTTATCAGTTATGCCAGAAGGCGTAATGAAAAGGGAATGTCCCAAAAACTGGCTGCTGAGATTCTCGCGGCGGCCAAGGAAGAGGGCGCTGCGGTAAAAAAACGAGTGGATACCCATAAAATGGCCGAGGCCAATAAAGCATTCTCCCACTTTAGATTTTAGATAAAAATGGCAAGAGACTTAAAGCATACAAGGAATATTGGGATAGCCGCGCATATTGATGCAGGTAAGACCACTACCACGGAACGTATCCTTTATTATACCGGTGTAAGCCATAAGATAGGCGAAGTGCACGATGGTGCCGCCACAATGGACTGGATGGAGCAGGAGCAGGAGCGGGGGATTACCATTACCTCCGCGGCGACCACCTGCACCTGGGATTTCCCTACGGTGAACGGAAAACGCACCGAAGATTCCGAAGAGTTTCATTTCAATATCATAGATACTCCGGGGCACGTGGACTTTACCGTAGAGGTAAACCGCTCCTTAAGGGTATTGGACGGCCTGGTTTTCCTTTTTAGTGCTGTTGACGGGGTTGAGCCACAATCGGAGACCAACTGGAGACTGGCGGACAACTATAAGGTGCCACGGATCGGTTTTGTAAATAAGATGGATAGGCAGGGATCTAACTTTCTAAATGTTAGTAAGCAGGTCCGTGAGATGTTAAAATCCAATGCCGTTCCTATTGTATTGCCCATTGGGGACGAAGCGGATTTTAGGGGAATCGTGGATTTGGTAAAGAATCGCGCCATTGTTTGGCACGAGGAAAATATGGGGTCTACCTTTGATGTGATAGAGATTCCCGAGGAAATGGCCGAGGAAGTGCACGAGCATAGGGCAGCGTTGATCGAGGCCGTTGCCGAGTATGATGATCATTTAATGGAGAAGTTCTTTGAGGACGAGGATTCCATTACAGAGGACGAAGTGCATGCCGCACTCCGTGCCGCGGTAATGGATATGAGCATCATTCCCATGATATGCGGTTCCTCCTTTAAGAACAAGGGGGTCCAATTTCTATTGGATGCCGTATGTAGATATTTGCCTTCCCCTTTGGACAAGGAGGCCATAGTAGGGACCAATCCCGATACCGGAGAGGAAATTTCCAGAAAGCCGGACTTAAAAGAACCGTTTTCCGCACTTGCGTTCAAAATCGCGACGGATCCGTTTGTTGGCCGTTTGGCGTTCTTCCGCGCCTATTCCGGAAAACTGGATGCGGGGTCTTACGTATTGAACAATCGTTCCGGGAACAAGGAGCGTATCTCCAGAATATACCAAATGCATTCCAACAAGCAAAATGCGGTAGAATCCATCGGTGCCGGGGACATTGGTGCGGCCGTAGGCTTCAAGGATATCAAGACCGGGGATACCCTATCGGCCGAAAAGCATCCCATTGTCTTGGAAAGTATGGATTTCCCGGATCCGGTAATCGGTATTGCCGTAGAGCCAAAGACCAAGGCCGATGTGGATAAATTGGGCATGGCCCTGGGCAAATTGGCCGAGGAAGATCCCACTTTTCAAGTAAAAACGGACGAAGCTTCCGGGCAGACCATTATTTCGGGAATGGGCGAACTCCATTTGGATATTATTGTAGATCGTTTGCGCCGAGAATTTAAGGTGGAGGTAAACCAGGGGCAGCCCCAAGTAGAGTATAAGGAGGCCTTGACCGCTACCGCCGATCATCGCGAGGTGTACAAGAAACAGACCGGTGGTCGTGGTAAGTTTGCCGATATTGTCTTTACTATGGAGCCTGCCAGTGAGGAAGCTGGGGCAGGACTGGAGTTTGATAACCAGATCAAAGGTGGTAACATACCAAGGGAATATATCCCTTCTGTGGAGAAAGGCTTCAAGGAGGCCATGAAAAATGGGCCATTGGCCGGTTTTGAGATGGATAGCATGAAGATTACTTTAAAGGATGGTTCCTTCCACCCTGTGGATTCGGATTCCCTTTCCTTTGAATTGGCCGCCAAGCTTGGGTATAAGGAAGCTGCCAAAAAGGCGCGTGCCGTACTTATGGAGCCCATTATGAAGCTTGAGGTATTGACCCCTGAAGAGAATATGGGGGATATCGTTGGCGATTTGAACAGGAGAAGGGGCCAGGTGAACAATATGGACGATAGGGCCGGTTCAAAGGTCATAAAGGCGGAGGTGCCCCTATCCGAAATGTTCGGCTATGTTACCTCTTTAAGAACGTTGTCCTCAGGTAGGGCAACTTCTACCATGGAATTCTCCCACTATGCCGAAACACCTTCCAATATTGCGGAAGAAGTAATAAAAGTGGCAAAAGGGGTAACCGCATAATTGGATTAGAGGAACAGAAATAGGAGAAAATAACTAAGGGGCAAGACAAGGGTATATTGTAAATATTTAAACTTGATACTTGAGCTTGAATTTTAAAGGATGAGTCAAAAAATCAGGATAAAACTAAAATCGTACGATCATAATTTGGTGGACAAATCCGCCGAAAAGATTGTAAAGACGGTGAAGACGACGGGAGCTGTGGTAACGGGTCCCATTCCGTTGCCCACACATAAAAAGATTTTTACGGTATTGCGTTCCCCGCATGTCAACAAAAAATCAAGGGAACAGTTTCAGTTGAGTTCGTACAAAAGGTTGTTGGATATTTATAGTTCATCTTCCAAGACCATTGATGCATTGATGAAATTGGAGCTCCCCAGTGGGGTAGAAGTTGAGATAAAGGTGTAATGAAACTTGATGTTCATAAGCAATAGCGATATGAATATCTTTAGTTGAATTACATTCCGAACTTGTTTCGGAATCTTTGAAAAAGTAATATAGAGGTTTGCGAATTCTTTGTTGGATTCGTTGCGAATTGCACAGACCCTGAAACAAGTTCAGGGTAAACATGTCCTAAGCTGCGGGCGAGGGAAAAACGGAAAAAGAATACATTCAGGGCTGGATGATTTCTTTGCCCTGTTTTTTTATGAAGAAAGTAAATTTTAATTAAGTATAACGGTTAGATCTTAAGTGGTAAGAGAAATTTTCTAGAATCAAGAGTCTAGCATCTTACATCTTACATCTAATATCTAACATCTAATATCTAATACATGTCTGGGTTAATAGGAAAAAAAGTAGGCATGACCAGCATCTTCGATGAGAATGGGAAGAATATTCCCTGTACCGTCCTGGAAGCGGGGCCATGTGTAGTTACCCAAGTCAGAACCAAAGAAGTAGATGGGTACAATGCCCTTCAACTGGGTTTCGATGACAAGGCAGAAAAGCGTGCTAACAAGGCCGAAACGGGCCATTTTAAGAAAGCGGGCACTTCTCCCAAAAAGAAAGTCGTTGAATTTCAAGGTTTTGAAGGGGAGCACAAATTAGGGGACACGTTCAAAGTGGACATTTTTGTGGAAGGGGAATTTGTTGATGTCGTGGGCACCTCAAAAGGAAAGGGTTTCCAAGGGGTAGTTAAAAGGCATGGGTTTGGAGGCGTTGGCCAGTCTACCCATGGGCAACACAACCGCTTAAGGGCACCAGGTTCCATTGGGGCGGCCTCTACCCCCTCAAGGGTATTTAAGGGGATGCGCATGGCCGGAAGAATGGGTGGCGATCGGGTAACCGTTCAAAACCTAAGGGTGCTAAAAGTAGTTCCGGAAAAAAATCTATTGGTCGTCAAGGGCTGCGTGCCGGGCCATAAAAATGCTTATGTAACTATTCAAAGGTGGCAGTAATGAAGGTATCAGTTTTAGATAGGACAGGAAAGGACACAGGCCGGAAAGCAGACCTTTCCGATGCCATTTTCGCGATAGAACCCAATGAACATGCGGTTTATCTGGATGTAAAACAATACAGGGCGCACCAAAGACAGGGAACGCACAAGGCCAAGGAACGGGCGGAGATAGCGGGAAGTACGCGGAAGATCAAAAAACAGAAAGGAACGGGTACGGCCAGGGCAGGTAGCATCAAGTCCCCGGTATTCAGGGGCGGAGGTCGGATTTTTGGTCCAAGACCCAAGGATTATACTCAAAAGCTGAACAAGAACCTAAAGCGTTTGGCCCGTAGATCGGCCCTAAGCATCAAGTCCAGTGAAAAGGCGATTTTGGTGGTGGAGGATTTCGATATTGAAACACCTAAAACTAAGGATTTTGTAGCTGTTTTAAAGGGCTTGGGCCTGGAAAACAAAAAATCTTTATTTGTGTTGGGCGATTCAAATAATGGTGTATATTTGTCTTCGCGTAATTTGAAGCATTCCGAGGTCTTAACTAGTTCAGAATTAAATACTTACAAAATACTTAACGCCAACAGTGTGGTGTTGATGGAGGGTGCTTTGGAAGGATTGGAGGCCAACCTAATTAAATAAGAAAAGCATGAGTGTGTTGATAAGGCCTATAATCACGGAAAAAATGACCGCCGATAGCGAATTGTACAATCGTTACGGCTTCATCGTAGATCCAAAGGCGAACAAGTTGGAGATCAAGGATGCTGTAGAGTCCACTTATGGGGTTTCGGTCAAGAAGGTCCGGACCATGAACTATGGGCCTACCAGGAAATCCCGGTATACCAAGACCGGGGTACAGCATGGGAAGACCAATGGTTACAAGAAGGCCATTGTGGATGTGGAAGAAGGGGATATGATCGATTTTTACAGTAATCTATAAAGACACCTAATGTCAGTTAGAAAATTAAAACCGGTAACCCCCGGACAGCGTTTTAGAGTAGTAAATGGTTTTGACGCCATTACTACTGATAAGCCGGAGAAAAGCTTGCTTGCTCCGTTAAAAAAGTCCGGAGGTAGGAACAGTCAAGGCAAAATGACCGTTCGCCATAGAGGCGGTGGCCATAAAAGAAGGTATAGGATCATAGATTTTAAGAGGGACAAGCAGGACGTTCCTGCTACGGTAAAATCCATCCAGTACGATCCCAATAGAACGGCATTCATAGCCTTATTGCAGTATACGGATGGGGAGAAGCGCTATATCATCGCGCAGAATGGCCTAAAGGTGGATCAAGAGGTCGTCTCCGGAAAAAGTGCCGCCCCTGAGATTGGCAACGCACTGCCGTTAAGTGCCATTCCCTTGGGAACTATAATTTCTTGTATAGAATTACGGCCCGGACAAGGTGCCGTTATGGCACGTAGTGCGGGTACCTTTGCTCAATTAATGGCCCGTGAGGGGAAGTATGCTACGGTAAAATTGCCTTCTGGGGAGACCAGATTGGTGTTGGCCAATTGTTTGGCTACCATAGGTGCGGTATCCAACTCGGACCATCAGTTGATCGTTTCCGGGAAGGCCGGTAGAAGTAGATGGTTGGGCAGAAGGCCAAGGACAAGGCCCGTTGCCATGAATCCTGTAGACCACCCCATGGGCGGTGGTGAAGGCAGGGCCTCCGGTGGTCATCCAAGGTCCAAGAACGGAATCCCGGCCAAAGGATATAGGACACGATCCAAGACAAAGGATTCAAACCGATATATAATAGAACGTAGAAAGAAATAAAATAAAAGCGCATGGCACGTTCATTAAAAAAAGGACCTTACGTTCATTATAGTTTAGAGAAAAAAATCCAGCAGAATGCTGCATCGGGCAAGAAAACGGTAATCAAGACCTGGTCCAGGGCCTCCATGATTACCCCGGATTTTGTCGGCCTTACCATTGCCGTGCACAACGGCAGGCAGTTTGTACCGGTGTACATCACGGAGAACATGGTTGGCCACAAGTTGGGCGAATTCTCCCCCACACGTTCCTTTAGGGGTCATGCCGGGGCCAAGAACAAAGGTAAAAAGTAAGCTATGGGAGTTCGAAAAAGACAAATGGCGGAAAGGATAAAAGCGGAAAAGAAGCAAATGGCGTTTGCCAAGCTCAACAACTGCCCTACCTCTCCGCGTAAGATGCGCTTGGTCGCCGATTTGATCAGAGGCGAAGGTGTGGAAAGGGCCTTGGCCATTTTAAGGTTCAACCCTAAGGAGGCATCACGCCGCTTGGAAAAACTGTTGCTTTCGGCATTGGCCAATTGGGAAGCCAAGAACGAAGATGCGGATGTGGAGGATGCAGAGCTTTATATAAAGGAAATTCGGGTAGACAGTGCTGGAATGCTTAAAAGATTAAGGCCCGCACCGCAGGGAAGGGCCCATAGGATACGAAAACGTTCCAACCACGTAACATTGGTTTTGGGATCTAATACTAATATTGACAGCTAGGATGGGACAAAAAACAAACCCAATAGGGAATCGTTTGGGAATTATCAGGGGGTGGGAATCCAACTGGTACGGTGGAAACGATTATGGCGATAAGCTGGCCGAGGACGAAAAAATACGGAAATATATCCACGCCCGTCTTTCCAAGGCTAGCGTATCCCGGGTAATCATTGAGCGTACCTTAAAACTTATAACGGTTACCATTACTACGGCTAGGCCGGGTATCATCATCGGTAAGGGCGGTCAAGAGGTAGATAAGCTTAAGGAAGAGCTGAAGAAGATTACCAATAAGGAGGTCCAGATAAACATCTATGAGATAAAGAGGCCGGAACTGGATGCCAATTTGGTCGCCGCAAGCGTAGCCAGGCAAATTGAAAGTCGTATCTCTTTTAGAAGGGCCATTAAAATGGCCATAGCCGCGGCAATACGTATGAACGCCGAGGGTATTAAAATTCAAATATCGGGTCGTTTGAACGGAGCTGAGATGGCAAGGTCGGAATCCTACAAGGAGGGGCGTATCCCGTTGTCCACATTCCGCGCGGACATTGATTATGCCCTGCACGAGGCACATACCACCTATGGAAGATTAGGCATCAAGGTATGGATCATGAAGGGAGAAGTTTATGGAAAAAGGGAATTGTCCCCATTGGTAGGGATGTCCAAGGGGCAGGGAAAATCAGGAAAGCAGGACGGTGGCAGGAAGCCCCGTCGTAGAAAGTAAATTAACCTCGGCGCAGGCAAAGAGGCATTGATTGGAGAATGATTTTGATTTCGGGGCATGCCCTGGAACATTTAGATCTCGATTATCGAGTAATTTTTTAAACAAGTAGAAATGTTACAACCCAAGAGGACCAAGTTTCGTAAAATGCAGAAGGGCCGCATGAAGGGGAATGCCGGAAGGGGGCATCAACTTTCCAACGGCATGTTCGGCATCAAGACCTTGGATTCAAAGTTCATAACATCGCGCCAGATCGAGGCTGCCCGTGTTGCCGCAACACGATATATGAAAAGGGAAGGCCAACTGTGGATAAAGATTTTTCCGGACAAGCCCATCACCAAAAAACCCTTGGAGGTACGTATGGGTAAAGGAAAAGGTGCACCGGAATATTTTGTGGCCGTCGTAAAGCCGGGAAGGGTGCTTTTTGAGGTTGCGGGCGTTCCCCTGGATATTGCCAAGGAAGCACTTCGCCTTGCCGCCCAGAAATTACCGGTAAGAACAAAATTTATCGTGGCCAGGGATTATTCGGAAAACATTTAATCGTAGGAAGGAATGAAAAAACAAGAGGTAAAACAGTTGTCCAAGGAAGAGCTTACTGAAAAACTTGCCGAATATAAAAAGCAACATGCCGATTTAAAAATGGCACATTCCGTAACGCCATTGGAAAACCCTCTGCAAATACGAAAGGTAAGGAGAACAGTGGCCCGGTTGGCCACGGAATTAACAATTAGGGAAAACCAATAATTGGTTCTGCTTTATGGAAAAAAGAAACTTAAGAAAAGAAAGAATAGGGGTGGTTACCAGTGACAAAATGGAGAAATCCATTGTGGTGTCCGAGGTAAAAAGGGTAAAGCATCCCATGTACGGTAAATTCGTTCTCAAGACAAAGAAGTATGTTGCCCATGACGAAAAGAACGATTGCAATATAGGCGATACCGTAAAGATTATGGAAACACGTCCCTTGAGCAAGACCAAGTGTTGGAGGTTAGTAGAAATTTTGGAAAGAGCTAAATAATTATGTTACAGCAGGAATCAAGATTAAAGGTAGCGGACAACACAGGGGCAAAGGAGGTACTTACCATAAGGGTTCTTGGCGGTACCCGCCGGAGGTATGCATCCATTGGGGACAAGATAGTGGTGACCGTAAAGGAGGCCGCGCCCAATGGGGGTATCAAAAAGGGAACGGTTTCCACGGCCGTAGTGGTACGTACCAAAAAAGAAGTCAGGAGGCCGGATGGTTCCTACATACGATTTGATGACAATGCATGTGTGCTATTGAACCCAACAGGGGAAATGCGGGGGACACGTGTTTTTGGACCGGTAGCCAGGGAACTACGCGAAAAGCAGTTTATGAAAATTGTATCCTTGGCACCCGAAGTACTTTAAGAGTTAAGAAAAGAGACCAAAGCATTAGGAAGCGGCAGATAATGGGATAAAATCAATAATTCCCGCGCTTGAACTTGAACTGATTAGGATGAGAAAATTAAAAATAAAGACAGGTGATTCCGTTAGGGTGATCGCAGGCGACCACAAGGGTACGGAAGGAAAGGTGCTTAGCGTGGATATCAAGAGGAACAAGGCCATCGTGGAAGGGGCCAATATGGTTTCCAAGCACGAGAAACCCAGTGCCAAGAACCCCCAGGGCGGGATTACTAAAAAGGAAGCGCCCTTGCATATTTCCAATCTGTCCCTTATAGATCCTAAATCGGGGGAGGCCACAAGGGTGGGTTACGAAATTAGGGATGGCAAAAAAGTACGGGTTTCCAAAAAATCGAACGAAGTAATTTAGTTATGGCATACGTAGCAAGACTAAAAAAGGAGTATAATGAGCGTATCATAGAGGCGCTAAAGCAAGAATACGGGTACAATAATGTCATGGAGGTCCCCAAGCTCAAGAAAATTGTGGTCAGCCGTGGTGTCGGGGCTGCAGTGGCGGACAAAAAGTTGATAGACCACGCTGTGGACGAGCTTACCATGATTACCGGACAGAAGGCCATATCCACTATTTCCAAAAAGGACGTTGCCGCCTTTAAATTACGAAAAGGAATGCCCATAGGGGCCAAGGTAACCTTGCGTGGGGAACGCATGTACGAGTTTTTGGACAGGTTGGTCACCACGGCGTTGCCAAGGGTGAGGGATTTTCAGGGAATACGGGCCACCGGTTTCGATGGGCGCGGGAATTATAACCTGGGGGTAACCGAACAGATAATATTCCCGGAAATCAATATAGACAAGATCAATAGGATCAATGGAATGGACATCACCTTTGTAACTTCCGCCCAAACGGACAAGGAGGCAAAGTCGTTGTTAACAGAATTGGGATTACCCTTCAAAAAGAATTAGTATGGCTAAAGAATCAATGAAGGCCCGTGAAAGAAAGAGGGCAAGAATGGTGGCAAAATATGCCGAGAAGCGCAAAGCCTTAAAAGAGGCGGGTGACTATGAGGCGTTGCAAAAATTGCCCCGTAACGCTTCCCCGGTGCGTATGCACAATCGTTGTAAGCTCACGGGAAGGCCCAAGGGTTATATGCGGACTTTTGGAATTTCAAGAGTAATGTTCAGGGAAATGGCCAATAAGGGCCTTATCCCCGGTGTTAAAAAAGCAAGTTGGTAGATTGACGTCTTACGTCTTATGTCTCACATCTAACGTCTAAGAAAAATGGTAACGGATACTATAGCGGATTATTTAACAAGGATCAGGAATGCAAGCAGGGCTGGCCATAGGGTTGTGGAGATTCCTGCATCCGGTCTCAAGAAGGAAATCACCAAGATACTTTTTGACCAAGGATATATCCTGAGTTACAAGTTTGAGGAGGATAAGGTTCAGGGGACCATAAAAATTGCCTTAAAATATGATAAGGTAACCAAGGAGCCTATAATCAAGAAAATCCAAAGGGTCAGTAAACCTGGTTTACGGAAGTATACCGGTTCCGAAGACCTACCAAGGGTCCTCAATGGTCTTGGGATTGCCATAATCTCCACCTCACATGGAGTTATGACCAACAAGCAGGCCAGGGATGAAAAAGTTGGTGGGGAAGTACTCTGTTACGTGTATTAATAGGTTTAAAGTAGTAAAAAATGTCTAGAATAGGTAATAACCCAATAGCCGTTCCGGAAGGGGTCACAGTGGATATTTCTGATGGAGTTATCACGGTAAAGGGCAAACTGGGAGAGCTAAAACAAGATTTTTCCGCGGTTTCCATAACCTTTGAGGATGGCGAGATCAAGATAACGCGTCCATCGGATTCCAAGGAACACAAAGCCAAGCATGGATTGTATAGGGCACTTGTGAACAATATGGTAGCGGGTGTTTCTAAAGGCTGGACAAAGGAATTGGAATTGGTGGGTGTAGGGTACCGAGCTTCCAACCAAGGACAGAAATTAGATCTGGCCCTTGGTTTTTCCCATAATATTGTTATGGATCTGGCCCCGGAGGTGAAGGTCGAGACCACTTCCCAAAAGGGAAAGAACCCGATCATAAAACTTACCTCTCATGACAAACAATTGGTAGGGCAAATAGCGGCCAAGATACGTTCCTTCCGTAAACCTGAGCCATACAAAGGAAAAGGAATCAAGTTTGTGGGCGAGCAATTGAGAAGAAAAGCAGGTAAATCGGCTTAAAAGTAAAAACATGGCATTAACGAAGACCGAAAGGAAATATAGGATACGAAAAAGGATACGCAAGGTATCCGTAGGAACTGCCGATAGGCCCAGATTGTCCGTTTTTAGAAGCAACAGTGAGATCTATGCCCAGGTTATAGATGATAGGAAGGGAGAAACCCTTGTGGCGGCATCCTCCAGAGATAAGGATTTGGCCAAGGCAAAGGGCAATAAAACAGAAGTGGCCGCCTTGGTAGGCAAGGCCATCGCCGAAAAATGTAGCCAGGCCGGTATTGAAAAAGTAGCCTTTGACAGGGGCGGTAATCTATATCACGGAAGAGTTAAGGCTTTGGCCGAAGGTGCCAGGGAAGCAGGACTAAAATTTTAAATCGAGGTATGTACCAGAAATACAAAAATGTTGAGACCGTTAAACCGGGCGGTCTGGAATTAAAGGATAGGTTGGTAGGTGTCCAAAGGGTCACCAAGGTTACCAAAGGGGGAAGGGCCTTCGGCTTTTCGGCCATTGTCGTCGTTGGTGACGAGAATGGTGTTGTGGGCCATGGCCTGGGCAAGTCCAAGGAAGTGGCCACCGCTATAGCCAAGGCCATAGAGGACGCCAAGAAGAACCTGATCCGTATTCCTTTGAACGCGGGTACCTTGCCCCATGAGCAAAAAGGCAAGTACGGTGGTGCACGGGTTTATATTCAACCGGCGTCCCATGGTACGGGCGTTATTGCCGGTGGTGCGGTAAGGGCGGTTTTAGAAGCAGTTGGTGTACAGGATGTGTTATCCAAGTCCCAAGGTTCCTCCAATCCGCATAACGTGGTAAAAGCTACTTTTGACGCACTTTTACAGCTTAGGGATGCTAGAACCGTAGCCCGGCAGCGGGGTATTTCCATGGAAAAGGTATTTAAAGGATAATATCCGGAACATATAAATTCCGGGACCTTAGGGAGAAAATTTTAGTAAAATGGCAAAAATCAAGGTAAAACAAATACGAAGCAGCATCAAAAGACCACAAAATCAAAAAAGGACTTTGGTGGCACTTGGCCTTCGTGGGATAGGTAAGGTGGTGGAACATGAGGACACCCCCAATATCTTGGGGATGATAGAAAAAGTAAAACATTTGGTTTCTACCGAAGAAGCATAACGCAATAGGACATGAATTTAAGTAATCTAAAACCGGCGAAGGGATCCGTTCACGGGAAAGGAAAACGCGCGGGCAGGGGACAAGGCTCCGGAAAGGGAGGCACTGCCACCCGAGGACACAAAGGTGCCAAGTCCAGATCAGGATATTCCAAGAAAATCGGTTTTGAAGGCGGACAGATGCCCTTACAAAGGCGTGTTCCCAAATTCGGGTTTACCAACATCAATAGAAAGGAATACCAAGGTATTAACTTGGAGAGGTTGCAGGAATTGGTAGATAAAAAAGTAGTGAAGGATACCATTACACTGGATACCCTGATAGAGAACAGACTGGCCAGAAAAAAAGATTTGGTCAAGATTCTGGGTGGAGGGGAGTTAAAAGCTGCCCTTAAAGTTTCCGCACATAAATTTACCGCCAGTGCCAAAGCGGCGATAGAAGCTGCGGGGGGCGAGGCCGTAAGTTTATAAAGGAATAATATATTATGAAGAAGTTTTTCGAGACCATATCCAATATTTGGAAGATAGAGGAACTAAGGAACAGGATAATGATTACCCTGGGCCTTTTGCTGGTATACCGTTTTGGTTGCCAGATCGTGCTTCCGGGTATTGACTCTTCCCAGTTGGCGGAATTGGCCGATAGCACGGACGGGGGGATTTTTGGCCTCTTGAACGCCTTTACCGGTGGAGCCTTTGCCAATGCTTCCATCTTCGCCTTGGGGATTATGCCTTATATATCGGCATCCATTGTGGTACAACTTATGGGGATTGCCATACCGTATCTTCAAAAGTTGGATAAGGAAGGCGAAAGTGGTCGTAAGACCAAGAACCAGATTACACGTTGGCTCACCATTGCCATCTGTATCGTACAGGCCCCGGCCTATCTATAT
>JBCBSN010000115.1:0-13298 GCA_039819225.1 Bacteroidota bacterium
AAGGCTTACCGAGCCCTCCACCAAGACCGTCCGGATTTCCCGGTCTTCCTGATAAGAGGTAATGTTGAATTCCGTTCAGCGACCCCTAGGGATGTCATTTTTCTGGATCCCGGACAAAAAGCCGCTTGGAACAAAACCGAACGCACCACAAGGGTAGAGGAAGTGGATATAGACCAGTATACCAGTTGGATCAATGGAGAAATGATATTCAGGAACACCTCTTTCGAAGTCATGTCCAAAAAATTGGAACGTCGCTATAACGTAAGCATTCAAAACAACAATCTGATTCTAAAAGAAAAAATGCTGAACGCCCGGTTTAATGTAGAGGTAGAGCGTATTGAGGATGTGCTGGATTTTATAAACGAGATACAGCCTTTTGAATACGACATAACCGGGAATGAGATAACTATCGATTAATTGACTTTGCTAAAACAACAACAAAAACTATAGCCTATGGGGTAGAAAAAATCGGGGAATGTTTAGGACCATTCCCCGATTGAAAAATGTGGATTAAACAATCGTATCAAAATCATTTAACCATTCCAAAATTATGAAAAAACATCTTAAGAGCGGATTGCCACCCTGGCACTTTCCGAAAATAGGACTCAAAATGAAACTGACCACTTTACTACTTATAGTTTCATTGTTTCAAGTTCAGGCCAATTCCTATGCACAGAAGACCAAGCTTAGCCTTGATCTAGAAAATGTCCGTATTGGGCAGATTTTTCAGGAAATAGAGCAAATCTCGGAGTTTCGGTTTTTGTTTGAGACCGGCCAAGTAGACCTAGATCGCAAAACCACATTAAAGGTCAGCAAAAAAAGGATAGCCGACGTGCTAAACCTACTTTTCGACAATACCGCAATAGCCTATAAGATTCGCGGGCGGCAGGTAATATTGACCAAAAAAGGTCTTGGTGTACTATTGCCCAAGGGGGATGTGCTCAAAACGGTCTCCGATGATGAACCTTTGCCGCAACAACAGATTTCGGGTATGGTCTCCGATGCGGAGGGTGTGCCCTTGCCCGGTGCCAACATTGTAGAAAAGGGCACCACGAACGGCACACAGACCGATTTTGAGGGTAACTTCTCCATAACTATTTCAGATACCAATGCAGTCTTAGTGGTTTCCTACATCGGTTTTTCCACCCAGGAAGTGTCTCTCAACGGCCAAACGGAGATAGACATTGCGTTACAGGAAGATTCAGGAAGCTTGGACGAAGTAGTGGTCATTGGTTACGGATCGGTAAAAAAATCCGATTTAACCGGTTCCGTTGCCAGTGTTACCGCCAAAGAGGTAAAAACCTTGCCTGTTCAATCCCTGGATGCAGCATTACAAGGAAGAGCCCCTGGTTTACAAGTGACTAACGCCTCTTCAGAACCGGGCGGAGGGGTAAGTATTCGGATAAGGGGAGGCAATTCTTTGACGGGAAGCAATGAGCCATTATATGTGATTGATGGGTTCCCGATTATTAGTGACAATAGTTTAGCTAATCAAGGAGGAACAGGTAGAAATTTTGATCAGCCAAGTAATGCTTTGTCTTCTATAAATCCAGGGGATATCGAATCGATTGAGATTTTAAAAGATGCCTCTGCAACGGCTATTTATGGCTCACGTGGAGCCAATGGAGTAATAATTGTCACTACAAAACGCGGCAAAACTGGTAAACCAGTTGTGCAGGTGGATTCATATGCTGGAATTCAATCAGCTGCCAATGTGGTAGAATTTTTGAATGCAGAAGAATATCTTGCCATGGCCAATGAAGGACTTGCTAATTCACCACGTTCAAATGAGGTTCCGATTACGAACGATCAAATAAATCAATTTCTAGCTACTGGACTTGACAATGATTGGCAGGACGAGATTTTTCGAGATGCAGTTATTCAAAATCACCAAGTCACGGTGAGTGGTGGTAACGAAACTACTAAATATGCTTTTTCCGGGAATTTTTTTGGACAGGAAGGTATTGTTTTGGGTTCAGATTTTGAACGGGTTTCCTTACGATCCAATTTGGATAAAAAATTGGGGGGAAGGGTAGATTTGACATCAAGTATTTTTGTTAGTAGAACTACAAATGATAGGGTACCGATTGGTAATAGCGATGGCGCGGCAATTGGAATTACCGAATCTGCCTGGAGGCAAATTCCACTAACAAGAATTAGAGATGAGAATGGCTTTTTTACAATTAACGCTCGCGATGATTTAGCGGCCTTGGAAGATGAATTGTTTGGAGGCAAAATATGGGCTAATCGACTTACTTCGGGTGGTAATCCTGTTGCATTGGGTGAAAGACTTGTTGACGAAACCACGACAAATAGGATTTTGGCATCTTTGGGTCTAAAGGTTAACCTTGCAAAAGGCTTGGATTTTAACACTACTTTCTCAGCTGACCTTTCAGACTTAAAACGTCAAATTTTTTGGCCAAATGACCTACAATATCGCATTGGTGTAGGTGGCGAGGCTCGGGTTAATTCCACAAATTATATCGCTTGGGCAAATGAAAATTACCTTAACTATTCATTCAATATCGGAGATAATCACCGGTTTGATGTTTTAGCAGGTTTTTCACAACAAGGACAAACAACTGAGTTTACGGGTATTTTAACCCAGAACTTTAACACAAATGCTTTGGGTGAAAATGGATTGGGCGTGGGCTCTGTAGTGTCCAATCCCCAATCCAATAAGCAAAAGTGGTTGTTGAATTCGTGGTATGGAAGAGTGAATTATTCTCTTTTTGATAGATATCTTTTTACGTTAACGGCTAGAGCTGATGGCTCATCCAAGTTTGGTGATGATAACAAATGGGGCTTTTTCCCCTCGGCCGCACTGGCCTGGAGGATTTCGGAGGAGTCATTCTTTGAACCTCTAACGGATTTTATTTCAAATTTTAAATTGAGGACAAGCTATGGACTAACTGGAAATCAAGAGATTGGCGTGCAGCAATCAAGGGCCTTGTTGGGAACCAATTCCTATAGTTTAGGGGGAATAAATATAGTAGGAGTTGCTGAGTTTCAAAAATCAAATCCTGATTTACAGTGGGAAACTACTGCTCAATTTGACGTAGGTGCTGATCTTGAGTTTATGAAGGGAAGGTTTGGTTTGACTGTTGATTATTACAGAAAAGAAACCAAAGATCTTTTGGTAAATGTCCCCATCGCACTATCGAATGGAAATGTTCGTAGCGTTCTTCAAAATACAGGTTCAGTTGAAAATAAAGGGATGGAGTTCTCTGCTTATGCCCGTATTTTGACGGGTGATTTCAAGTGGTCCGTTAATGGCAATTTGTCATTCAATAGAAATGAGGTAATCGATCCAGGACCCGGTGGTGCCTTTAATAGTGCCAGGATCAGCGCTGGACGCAGAATTGACGGAACCCGAGTAGAAGCTGGTGCACCTATCGGATCATTTTGGGGCTGGGATATGGAAGGTATCTGGCAGATAGGTGACGATATTGCCAATAGCCCTCAACCTGACGCCCAACCTGGTGATATTAGGATTCGCGATGTTGATGGTGATGGCGATATTGATAGTGATGATAGAACCATTATTGGTGATCCTCAACCAGATTTTATTTATGGCTTTACCTCAAACTTTGAATACAAAGGATTCGAATTCAGTTTCTTTTTACAAGGGGTACAAGGTGGGGACGTCTTAAATGGCAACTTAATCCTTTTTGGAAGTAATAACTGGTTAACAAACCAATGGAAAAGTACCTATGATTCCCGTTGGACACCGGAAAACCCTAGTAATACAACCCCACGGGCCAATCGCTTTAGTAATACCTTTGCAAGTAATTCGCGAATAATTGAAGATGGCTCTTTTCTCAGGGTTAAAAATGTGACTTTGGCATACAATGTTAATCTGAACTCCAACTGGTTGACTAAAGCCAGAGTTTATGTAAGTGCTAATAATCTTTTCACTTTCACCGACTATTCGGGATATGATCCTGAAGTAAACATTTTCGGCCAAAACCCTTTGGTGCGTAATGTTGATCTTTACGGATATCCAGTTGCAAGGACTATTATCACCGGTGTCAATCTGACTTTTTAATGTTTAAACATAAAAAAATGAAAATCAAATATTATTTAATATGCGCTATGTTCATTGGCATTTTGCATTTTTCATGTTCCTTGGAAGAAGAGGTTTTTAGCAGTTTCGATCCAGATGGATTTTTCGAAACAGCTGCGGATGCAGAATTGGGGCTAGTTGGAATTTACAATGGTGTAGGGCAGTATTACCAAGGACCAAATTGGTTTGGTTTGGTAAATCTAATGGATGATCATTTGTCACAGCCTGGTGCTACAGCTGATAGGATAGAGTTTGACGAATATGAGGTGGCGAACGCGAATCTCTTGGTTGAAAATGGTTGGAGAGAGTCATATTCGATTATTGCCCGAGCTAATTTGGTAATTGAGCGAGTTGCTGCTAGTGAGATTATAATTGAAAGCGACAGAAATCGTGTGGTAGGGCAAGCAAGGTTTTTAAGGGCTCTGGCCTACTTTAATCTGGTCAGACTCTACGGCGAGGTGCCTTTGATCGTTGAGTTTGGTCCAGTTAATAATGATATAGCACCTAGCCCGGTAGGTGATATTTACACACAGATGATTGAAGATTTAACTATAGCGGAGTCAAGTCTTTCTCCAGGTCCCTCAGATGGATTTGTCTCCCAAGGCGGAGTGCAATCTCTCTTGGCAAAGGTTTATTTGTACAATAATGACTATACCAATGCATTGTCAAAAGCAGAAGCCGTAATTAATTCTGGCGTGTATTCCCTTGTACCTGATTTTTACAATCTTTGGTTGCCCAGTAATGAAAATAGCAGTGAGCACATCTTCTCGGCACAGTTTAACCCTGGAGCAATTACCAATTCCTTGGATCAATTTGTGGCTACCGGTGCATCGCCATTGCGGGATGGGGCATTTGGATCTTTTTTGATACATGAGGATTTTTTCACCAACTACCCGGATGATGATTATCGCAAGAGTGTCATTTTTTTGGATGAGGAAGGAATACAGGTCGTGGGAAAGTTCTTGGATCAATCCGGGAATAGCGTAGGGGGCGCCCAGGGAATGAATATTCCTATAATTAGATATGCGGACGTATTGTTGATAGCTGCCGAAGCCGAAAATGAATTGAACGGACCTGACAATGCTTACCAATATATTAACGAAGTAAGGACGCGGGCAAGGAATGCTGGTGGCACTCTTGCGGTTGCACCTGCCGACCTATCTGGCTTAACGCAGGCCGATTTTCGAAATGCGGTATACAGGGAACGCGAGCTGGAACTCTGTTTTGAGGGCCAACGATGGTTCGACCTGGTTCGTCAGGGTCAATTCGTTGAGGTATTGGGGCCTCTGGGTGCGACTGAAGGAGATCAGTTTCTTCCATATCCCCAAATAGATCTTGAAATCAATGATATGCTGCAATAATAAAAGATTGAATAGAGTTTAGTTTTGTTGAGTTAAGTAGTTTCCTGCCGGACAGGCAAATCGTATGCCTGTCCGGTAAGGTACTATTTTATATATCCCGTTGTAGAACGTATACCGTGTGTTCAATAACTTATTTTCCCTATTTATTAAAATGAATCAAATACCAATTAGGATATATTTAAAAAAAATAGGGCTATGCTCCGCCATGGTATTTCTTTTGGCCAACTGCGGTATTGACAATTCTAAGCCGAAAGGGAAAGAAAAGCCCAACATTATTTTTATTATGGTGGACCAGATGAACGCTGACGCTGTCAGTGCATATGGTAACAAGTATATTGAAACGCCGGCGATTGATAGGCTTGCCAAAGGAGGGGCGAATTTTACGAACGCTTACTGTTCCCAACCTATTTGCGGCCCTTCAAGAGCTAGTATGATTACCGGCACCATGCCCAATAGAAACAAGTCCGTGCTGAACGTCCCACCAGGGGGGCATAAACTGTACCAGCAACAATGGTTGGGGGATTTGGTAAAGAATCAAGGATACGAAACAGCCTATTTCGGGAAATGGCATATAAATGTAGGTATAGGAGAGTCTGAAGTTCACGGATTTGAGACAATAGATCATACTAGCGGCAATGGTATAGATAGCCTTGTCGTAGCATCTGCAAAAGCTTTCCTGTCTAAAGCCCATACCGATCCCTTTTTCTTGGTAGTTTCAATTAACAATCCCCATAATATTTGTGAATGGGCCAGGGGGACAAGAGGAACGGAACTGCCCGACGGGGTAATCCCGGAACCACCATCTGCTGCGGAATGCCCTCCATTGCCTGATAACTTTATGCCCATGGAGAACGAACCGGCTTTTATCAGGGCGTTTCAAAACCAAAACCCGAGGGTCTTCCCAACGAAGGACTGGGATAAAGCGCAATGGAGAAAGTACATATGGGCCTATTATCGATTCATAGAGCTGGCCGATTCCCGAATTGGCAATGTTCTGGATGCCCTGGATAACTCGGCCTATAATGAAAACACACTCATTGTATTTACCAGCGATCATGGAGACGGTGCCGCTGAGCACGGTTGGAACCAAAAAAGTATTCTTTTTGAAAATGCGATAAAAGTTCCATTCATCGTTTATCCACCAAAAAAGGACTACCACAAGTATTCGTCACATTCAGAATTGGTTTCCATTGGGATAGATATTCTGCCTACCATACTTGATTTTGTCGGAGGCGGTATGGATGCAACCGCTTTTCAAGGAAAAAGCGTAAAACCAATAGTATTGGCCGGTACGGAGGATAAAAACGAATGGAGGGAAAAGCTGGTAGTTGAAATGACCCTGGGGGTTAAAGATCAATTGTTCGGTGTGGAAGGAAGAGCTCTACGGTATAAGGACTATAAATACATCCTTTACAAAGAAGATAATGGCTTGGAGCATGAGTTGCTTTTCAATTTAGTGGAAGATCCAGGAGAGATGAACAATTTGGCAGAGTCCTCCCAACACCTTAAAATCTTGAAAGATTCCAGGGTAATGCTGAAGGATTGGTGCAACCAGCAGATGGATGATTTTTGTGATAAGGTCAATGCAACACCATAAACAATATGGATATTCTATATCCAAAAAGAGAAATTCTAAACGGAATAGGCTAACTATAAATACGCTAAGAATGAACAGTCTCCTGTTCCTGAAATGTTTTGGCTTGCATCCTTATTATAACCTATGGGGAACGGCCAGCCTTCTATTTTGTACGGTTTTTTTAGGGCCATATTCCAATGCACAAGACCCGCCGCCCAAATGGGACGACCCTTTTTCCCACTGGCCGGAGGAAGTGAAGGAGATAAGCATCCCCGGGAGCGGCGAGGCACCGCAAAAAGCCATGTTTTATAGTCCTCCAATAAAGGAGGTACGTCCGCTAATTGTGAGTTTGCATACCTGGAGCGGAGATTACCGTCAAAAGGATACCCTTTCTTGGATGGCCATGGCCCGCAAGTATTACTACATCCATCCCGATTTTCAAGGTCCCAATACTCACAGTGAAGCCTGTGGCAGCGCATTGGTCATAAATGATATAGACGATGCCATTGCCTATGCCATCGATCATGGAAATGTAGATACGGATAACATCCATGTCATCGGGACAAGTGGTGGAGGCCATGCCACATTGCTCACCTATATGCGATCCAAACACGCCATAAAGAGTTTTACGGCCTTTGTGCCCATATCCAATTTGGTAGACTGGTATTATGAATCCTTGGGGCGTAGCACCAAGTACGCCAAAAATATTGCTATGGTCACTAGTGGAAGGCCGGATTCCCTGAACACTGTAGAAGCAAAAAAAAGATCTCCTTTTTTTATGGAAATACCCAAAAACAGGGAGCAAAGTAGATTATCCATTTTTTGCGGTATCCATGATGGATACACCGGGTCCGTACCCATTACGCAGTCCTTGCACTTTTACAATAAGATAGTCAGGGCTTTGGATTCCCAATGTCCCGATTCGATTATTGAACAGGATGATATTGAAACCTTGCTCCGCCAGAGAAACTTCGGGCCTAAGGACAGCAAGGAAACCCTCATGGAACGCAGGGTCATCTATTCAAGATCGTGCGGGGACAAGGTCAAGGTCGCGGTTTTCGAAGGAGGGCATGAAATGCCCAAGGGAGATGTGTTGGGTCTATTGAACATTGGCTGTGGACCATAGGTTATGCGCATTGGGCGGACAAAATAATTGACATAATTCAAAACAGGCCCTGGGATGCCTAAAAAAAGGGCCTCAAGGGATAATCGGGTTACCGATAAAAACATTTCAAAATGATACAAATTACAAGCTCAAAGCTCTTTCTGGCACTTTTTTTATCCTTCTTCTGTTTCGAGCAGCTTGCGGCACAAAACGAACAAATTGCGGAGGTGGAGCACTATACCTTTGAAGAGGGCAAGTACCGGGAAGAGAGCATGTGGAGCGCCCTATATGCGGCCAAAAGCGGCAAGGTCTATATTGGGCTGTGCACCCATGCCGAAGCGGCACACTTTTATGAATTTGACCCTTTCACAAAACGGATGCGACACATTGTTGATCTAACGGAACTGCATAACGAACGTGGAGAAGGCATCAACACCAACGGTAAGATCCACGTGCGCATGGGCGAGGACGAAACAGGCAATATCTACTTTGCCGGCCTTAATGAGGATACCGGTCCCGAAGTCATAGATCCCAGTAGTTATAAAGGGGCATTTTGGTATCGATATAACCCCAAACTGGACAAAGTAGAAGTGTTGGATAAAATCAGTCCCCATTTTGGATTATTGGGGATGCTGTATGAGCCAATTTATAAAAGGCTCTATGGGCTGGCGGAAGATGGCCATTTGTATATGTACGACATTGGTGTCGATTATACCAAGGACCTTGGAAAGGTGGACGATTGGGATATTTGCCGTACTATTTTTGCAGATGACAAAGGCAATGTCTACGGTTCCTTTCCGGTAGCCCAAATCTGGAAATACGATCCCAAGTTGGACCGGGTTATCGACTTTCCCAACATCCGTTTGGAGTACGATATGCGTGTATTGCCCAGGACCATGTCCAAGCCCATGATAGACCGAAAGGTAATTTGGCGGGTAATTGAATGGGACCCCGCAGGCAAAGTAGCCTACGGTATTGTTGGCGGGAACAGCATGCTTTTCAAATACGATGTGAAAAAGGGCTCCGAAGGCGAAATAGAATACCTAACACCCTTGACCGCACCACAGTATTGGAACGAGGCAGACGTACGGACCATTCCTTTTGCCACCCTTACCCTGACCATCACGGATGACCAAATGATTTATTACGCGCCCACAGGCTCTAGCTCGTTCGATTATGTGGGCACCTCTTGGGACGTAAAGGACGAGGAGGAGTTTCAGGCCAAAATGTCCGGAGGATATTTTCCGCCCGTATCCCATCTTATTTCCTATAACATCAGGACCAGGGAGCGCAAAGCTCTAGGGAAGATCGTCACCGAAGAAGGTAACCTGGCGTATGGTCTGGGAGGGGCATGTACCGGGGCCAAGGATGGCAAGATCTATTTTGTCGGGGCGATCGAGGAGAAAGACGAAACCAAAGTGGTGGGCAAAGTAGGAAGAAGATGGCCTTTTAGCATGGGTCTGATAGCCTATGATCCCAACAAAATTCAATAACGTCTTACGAAACATAAGAGCAATGTCTATAAACCCTTTTCATCGCCTGTTCTCCATATTTATCCTTTGGGCAATGACCCATGGATCGGCAACGGCACAAAAAAATGTAAATCCCCATTTTGAGGCGCACAGGTTGGATTTCAGGGACATCGGGTATCCGGCCGCCACCATGATACCCGCGGATGACTCCCCAATAGCCTCCTTGTTGAGCCATTCCAATGGCAAAGTGTACGGGGCTACTTCTGGGAAGCAATCCTACCTCTTCGTTTTTGACCATTTTACCAATAAAGTGTATCCCCTTGGAAAAATACCGGGGGCCACCGGCGTTCACAATGCACTTGTAGAAGGGCCAAGCGGTATGATTTTTATAGGTACCGGTCTCAATGAATTAACGGAGGTTCCGCTGTCCAAAAAGATGCCCTACGGGAGAAGGGCCATTGAAAATCAGCTTTGGACGGATATCAAGACCAAATACCAAGACCATGAGGGAGGAAAAATCTTTGTATACGATCCTAAGGTAGGAGATAAGGAAGTATACCTTCCGGAAGATATGGCCAAAGTAAAAGATCTTGGGGTGGCCGTGAAGGGAAATTCCATCTATACCATGACCATAAACCAAGAAATGACCAAGATCTATGGAATCTCGTACCCGGATGCGCATTTTTTTGAATATGACGTTGGGGCCAAGAGTTTTACGGATCACGGGCCATGGCTCACGACCCTATCACACGCAGGGCCGGAACGAAGTTGGAGAAACGTGCCCCGTGCCATGCTATGCCTGCCCGATGGAAAGGTAATCTCATCCGGGGACGGGGGGTTAATGACCCATTTTGACCCCAAGCAGGGAAAGATCAAACCCATGCAACTTCGTATTCCCGGGGAGTATTGGATAACACAGAAGTACGAAGGGTACCCGGTAGTGGAGCAGCTTTTAATGACCAAAAACGATAGTACCATCTATGGCACCACCAGCGACGGTTTCCTATTCAGGTTGCATATGGAAACCGCTCAACTGCATACCCTGGGCAAGCCCATGGTAGAAAGGCGGGTACGTGCCATGACGCTGGGCAAGGATCAAAAACTGTATATGATCTGTGGGGAAAAGACCCATGTTTGCCGGATGTTCTCTTATGATCTATCCGAAAGGAACGGGGGATTCGAGGATTATGGGGTACTTGGGGTGGACAGGAGCCCGTACTATGCCAAAATCGGCTACCAGTTCGATGCCATGTGCACCGCCGCCGACGGTACCATATTCATAGGGGAGAGCGATCGTAGGGCCAAGCTGTTTTTTTACCTTCCGGGGGGCAGTGTCTACCCATCCGTACTAAATCCGACCAATCCTAAATAGCGATGGAACCTCCCTTTCAATTCATTTTGGGATGTCTGCTTTTGATGGTATTTATTGGATGCGCTCCGGTGGATTGTCTTTCGGCCTGTTATCTGGACAAATCCCTGACCATCGACGGGAATCTTTCGGACTGGCCAAAAGCTCGGGATAAAATTGTCGTTACCGATCGGAAAATTGCTCAGGGCGGTATAAAAAGGATTTTGAGCGACAATAGAATTAGCTGTACATCGGCCTGGGATACCGAATACCTGTATCTGGCATTCCAGGTAGATGATACCCAACTCAATGCGGTACAGATCAAAAGGGACCATACCGAACTTTACCTGGACGACATGGTGGAGTTTCTCCTGGATCCCCTTTGCGATGCCTCGGATTTGTGGTTGCCGGACGATATGGTCTACCACATCAATCTTTTGGGAACGGTCAAAGATGATCGGGGTACGGTTGCGGGCAAGAAAAACATAGCTTGGAACGGAACAGCGAAGTATGCCCTTAAACTTCAAGGGACGCTAAATAACGATACGGACTTGGATGGGGGCTATATACTGGAAGTGGCGATCCCATGGGAAGAACTGGGGGTAACCCCGATCAGCGGCCTGGAATTGGGGTACAATTTTGCCAATGGCGACAATGATGGAAAGGGCAGGCAATTGTTCGATTGGCGTTCCGCTTGGCCCATGCGCAATCCCCGTCAGTTTGGAACCATTGAATTAATAAAAGAATAGTTTTAATCGATATGCTAAGGAATAACGCCATTTGGCTAATGCTTTTAATATCGATAACTATCGGGTGTGGTTCCAAGGTATCCCAATCGGAAAAAAAGAAACCCAATCTGTTGTTCATCCTTACCGATGAACAGCGCTACGATACCTCCGGCCCTTATGGAAATCATCAGATCAAGACCCCCCACCTTAACAGCTTGGGGGAAAACAGCGTGGTGTTCCAAAAGGCATATGTGTCACAACCGGTCTGTTCCCCCGCTCGAAGTACGATTCTAACGGGTCTTTATCCCCATTCTACTGGGGTGACGAACAATAACATTCTTATGGAGGAGCGAGTAAAGGCATTGCCGGAACTAATACGGGATACCAGCTATAAAACAGCCTATATCGGCAAGTGGCATTTGGGAAGGGAAAATGATGCCTGGCACGGTTTTGATCATCGTATCTCCACGGAGGATTGGTACACGGAGGAAGACACTACCAACCAAACCGATTATAACCAGTGGCTTCAGAAAAACGGATTTGAACCTAACCAAAAGACCACCAATACTTTCTCTAGATACTACGCCACCACGCTACCGTATGAGTTCTCAAAGTCGAAGTTCATTGAAACAAAAGGCTTGGAATTTCTGGAAAACAACAGGGACAGCCCCTTTATCATGTACCTAAGTTTTTTGGAGCCCCATTTCCCCTATAATGGCTCGTTCAATACCCTTCATGATGCTTCGTCTATAGTGTTGGATTCAACCTATCATCTTACGGAAATAAACAATGATGCCCCTTTACGCTACCATATGGCAAGGGGATACGGAATACCTACGTATAGTGTGGAAGAACTGTTTGCCCGCTATTGGGGATTGGTGCATCAAGTGGATTTATCCGTAGGGGCTGTGTTGGCAAAACTCAGGGAGCTCGGCATTGAAGATACCACAATTGTAGTGTTCACCAGTGAGCATGGAACCATGTTGCAGAAGTTCCGGATAAATGGGAAAACGGTAATGTACGAAGAATCGTCCAGGGTGCCATTTATAATAAAAGCCCCCGACATTGCTCCTATGCATATCCACCAACCAGTAGGCCAGATAGACCTAGTACCTACCTTGCTGGATCTGTTGGGACAATCCATACCGGAGCAATTACAGGGCGAAACCCTGGTTCCCCTTATGAAGGGCGAAAAAACGGAACCAAGACCGGTATTTATGGAATGGAACCCTTTTGTGAATTGGGAACGGGACTTGGACAAATGTCCGCAATGGTCGCATTATGACCAATGTTCTGTTGTTCTACAAGCGCATATTCGTTCGGTGGTCACACCTGACGGTTGGAAATTGAACTGGAATACCGATGATCGATCCCAGTTGTTCAACCTGAACGAAGACCCCAAAGAACTGAACAACCTATTTGGTTCCAAAGAACATCAGGAGCGGGTCCGCAACTTGAAAGGGCTAATCAAAGATTGGCAAACAAGGACAAATGATAAAGTAGAATTCTAAAGAAGATAAGATGAAACGAGCATTAATAAATTTTAGACATTTTTTCACAAAAGGGAATGTTTGAAATTTTCAATGCGAGAGCGTAGCGGTTGTACCGATAGCTATCGGGATTCTCAATTTTATAATTAACA